>CAZBQH010000050.1:0-5860 GCA_964493915.1 uncultured Nitrospiraceae bacterium | reverse complement strand
AAAGGTCTCTTTCTCGTCTGGCCGCATAATCTCGTCCAAGAAATGATCCGTATCCTCAGGCGTGAGATTATCGTCGCTGATAAGTCGAATGACCCCATCGATGCGGACGGCAGGCGGGCTGCCGGCAGAAAGGTGCACATCAGAAGCCCCATGTTTAACGGCATGGCTTAAGATTTTCTCGAGTTTGAACACTGGCGCAAACCTCCGCGTACGCTTTCAGCGCTTGTGGCCGACTCTTGCCCAACGCGGCCCAAGCGGCTTGCGGCGCAAGCGCCTGCCTGGTCTGGGCCATGAATCGGTCATTCCTTTTTTTCTTTTTCGGTTATCCACGGCCAAGGATATCCACAGATCGGGCAGCATTCAAAGCTGCTCTTATACTCATAGCGGCAATGAGGGCACGTGATCGTGCTCCCGCCTTTTTCGGCCGCGTTATCCTTTCCGTCAGCTATTGGTTGATCGGCCACGTTGCCTGCTAGTTGTCCTTACCGGCTTTGTCGGCGGCCTCGGCCAACTTGCGCGACTTGGCCGCATGTCTTTTCATCTCAGCGACGCTTTTGGTCTTGAGGCGCGCCGCGCCGTTCGTCTTCTTAACGCCCAGGCGAGGTCCCGACGCGAGCCGCTTCTTGGCGGCAGGGATCGCATCTTTGTACTGGGGAAGCCACTTGGCTTGCGCTACAAGCATCTCGTCGGCCAGTTGCCAAATCTCCGGCGGGTTGCAGACTGCCGCCGTGAGCGGATCGTGAAGCAAGGCCTGTTTGAGGAGCGTGACGTCCCCATGCACGGCCGCCTCGACCGCCATGCGCTGCACCTGAATGCTTGCATTGCAGGTCGCGGCGCAAGCCAAAGGAAGATCGCCTACAATCGGCGTGTTGAGGCCGTTGCCATCCACATAGCCCGGGACCTCGACGATGCAGTCTTCGGGAAGGTTGGTAATGCAGCCTCGATTAACGACGTTAAAATGGCCCCGGTAGATGCGGCCCGTTTCGAGACTCTCGATAATATAGCTGCCGTGCTCGTGGGAGCGGTTTTCGGGCTTGTACTCGGGCGGGTCGGCCTTAACCCAATTGGGGAAATCCGTTTCGAACCAGTTCCGGCTTTCGACGCAGACTCGCAGGTAGCCGCCCGTCTCGCCCTGTATCCACGAGCTCAGGTCAATCCATTTGCGGATCTCCTTCGGCCGTTTCCGATACCATGGCACATATTCAGAGACATGGCCGTTGCTTTCCGTCGTCCAGTAGCCGAAGCGCCGGAGCATGTCGATGCGGACCTTCTCCGTTTTGCTGTAGACGGGATGTTTCTCGAAGGCCTCGAGGAGCTGGCCCGTCATGTCTTTCCCGTGATGTTTGACCGATATGAACCAGGTCTGGTGGTTGATTCCTGCAGCAATGAAGTCGAGCTCATCCTGTGGAATGCCCAATGCATCTGAAATGTGGTAATACCCGCCTTGCACGCCATGGCACAGGCCAATGGTCTTGACCCCTCCGTATTTGTTGCAGGCCCAGGTGAGTATCGCCATAGGATTCGAGTAGTTCATGAAGGTGACGTTGGACGAAGCCACCTCGCGAAGGTCTTTGCAGAAGTCAAGAAGGGCCGGGATCCCCCGCTGACCATACATGATGCCGCCTGCGCACAGGGTGTCGCCTACGCATTGATCGATGCCGTATTTCAAAGGGATGTCGATGTCAGTCTGGAACGCCTCGGTCCCGCCCACGCGCACCATCGAGAAGACGTAGTCGGCGCCCTCGAGGGCCTTGCGGCGATTGGTAGTCGCGGTAAGCTTGGCAGGCTTCCTATTGGCTTTGATGTCCCGCTTGGTCAACTGCGTTACCATGTCAAGATTGCGTTTACTGATATCTGTAAATGCGAACTCGGTGTCGGCCAGTTCGGGAACCGTCAGGATATCCTGAACAAGCCGGCGCGTGAAGCCAATACTTCCGGCGCCAATCATTGCGACTTTGATTGACATGCATCCTTCTCCATCAGTTCGTTCATCTCGCGATCTGTCGTCTTGCGGTCACGGCGCGATCCTCCCGCATTCCGCGTTTGCACGAAACCCGTCATACAAGAAGAGCATGGGTGGCACAAATTATCCCATGGATACAACTCATCAATTGTGCCTCAAACCAGGAGAGGGAAGCAAATGGTCAATTCCACACCTGCTCCATCTGAATCTTAGGAATCGGTATGCGCACCCTTACGATTAGGCACGCACTTCGTCTCAAGACCTGCTACAAATAAGGACACAAGCACCCGTTTGTTGGGTGCAAACCAGGCGAGAATAGCCGTCGTCAATAACAATGACGTGGATGGACGGCGTTCCGGTTAGGAGGAATGAAAGCATGGCCGGAGAAACGCGATCATATTGGTGTGTGCGCGATACCGCGGCTGATTCCCCTTTTTTCAGGGAAGACGACCAGACAGGCCTCGCCGGCCTCGGACTTGCCATCCGCCACGAGTCGATGGATTCAGAAGGTCTTTCGTCGTCGTTTGCGACCGTCCTTGACCACTCCGGCGGCGATCGCGCCGTGACGCTTGCCTATTGCGTCCCGGTGGATGCGCGGGGGTGGACATGGTGGGACGACCCGCAGCACAAGCGGACCATCACAGGCGACGGTCTCTTTATCAATCCCGTGGACATCACCGGCATCTTCGAGGGACGTGGTTGCGGCGCTACGGGAACCGCCTCCCGGTATCCCCTGGCCGTAGCAGCGTCAGCGCATCGTGCATTGGTGCTGGCCTTGCCTCTGGAACCGCCGCGTCTAGCCCGGCTCCTCTACGACCCGACCAAACTCGAATTGCGGGCCGAGTTCGATTTCGGTTTGTCCCCTATACCGATCCGGTTTCCGAGCCGTGCCGACGCGGCCGTCCTATGCTACGACGTGCCGGCGAAATGGGCCTTTCGCGAAGCCTTGGCACGTTACTACGAGTTGCATCCGGCGGCATTCGCCCGGCGCGTCGGCCAAGCCGGCCTCTGGTTGCCCTTTACCGGCCTCGACCAGATCGAGCAACCCGAGGATTTTGGTTTTGCCTACCATGAGTTGGGCGGCCTTGATGGGATAGCCGCCGACAAGCGATACGGCATAGGCAGTTTCCTGTATTGCGAACCCCAAAGCTATTGGCAAACCACCTATCAACACGGCGGGCGCCCTACCTGCAAGGGCGCTCTTGAACAGCTCCGCAAAGATGCGGAAGCCGGCGACGTCTGCGCTCAGGCTGTGTTCGTGAGCGGGTGCCGCGTCGAGGATGGAGCGTATCAGATTTACATCGATCCCATCGCCTGGACCCAGTCTGTCCCGTTTGGGGTGGACGCCAACCCGGAGACCGTTTCGACGGAATACTCGGAGTGGTCCAACATGGCGCAATGCGAGATGGAGCGGCTCGGTGACGCTTTGGGGTGGTGCTCAAAACCTGCCGTTGGTCTGGATGGAATCTACATCGACTCGATCGAAGGATGGAGCGAGATTCACGACCATTGCCGGGACCATTGGCGCTTCGCGCAGCATCCGCTCACGTTCAGCCCGGACACCAAGGCGGTGTGCCTGCTGAATCTCTGGGGGACCTATGCGTTCGTCAAAGAGCTGGCCCGCAAGCTCCACGACGCGGGTCTTACGCTTATGGCGAACGACATGTTCTATCGCTACTGGTTCTACGCGCCCATGGTGGACGTGCCCGGGCGGGAGTATTCATGGTTCGAAGGCGGCCGCTTCGCGCCCCTGGCCGAGGCGCGCTACCTGTTTTTCCGGTCTATGTCCGGCAAGAAACCTTATCTCATGTTGATGAACAACAACTTCAGCGACGGCAGCCACATGGAGGAATACTTCCAGAGGAGCCTGTTCTACGGGGTGTTCCCGAGCATGTTTCACGCCCACGACGGATCAAGCGCCTGGTATTGGACGACGCCTGATTTCTACAATCGCGACCGGCATCTCTTTAGCAAGTACATCCCCCTCATTCGGCGTATCGATCGCGCGGGTTGGGAACCGGTTCCGCATGCTGTTGTTGAACCTGATGCGATGCTCATCGAGCGTTTCGGCGGACGCGGCAGCGATCTAATCTTTACGCTGCACAACCCTACGAGCGACCGTCAGACGGTTGTATTGAAGGTGGACCTGGACCTCTGCGAGCCGGGAGGCCGCACCCATGCCGCCGAATTGATTTCCGGCGAACCTTGTCCGGCAGGTACAGAGGAGGACGTACTGCGCGTTGAACTGTCGCTCGAGGCCAACGGCTACGCCGCCGTGGCTCTTTCGTCCCCATGAACTTCTTGGATGTTCGGCGTCCGTTTTCTGTCGCCTCTGCGCACTGATCGCGGTTTTGTGTCTTTCCGGCGCATAGGTATAATCGCCTGATGCGCAAGCATGACACGCTTACCGAAGAGCAGTTCGCGGTATTTGGGTTCAGAGCCAGCGTGCATCGCGATCGTGTGGACCCGCCAAGCTCGCATCAGCACAACAATGTCGAGCTTGCCCTTGTCGAGAACGAGTGGATCACCTGTTTGCTTGGGGGGAGTCTTTACCACTTGCCGCCAGACCGCTTTGCCGTGTTCTGGGGGGCCAGACCGCATCTTTGGCTTAACGTGAAGCCAGGTTCGACACGCAGGTTCATCGACCTGCCGCTCTCATGGTTTCTGAGTTGGGAACTACCTGAACGGCTTACCCGGCGTATCCTCAGCGGCGAAATGGTTATCGAACAACGGCCCGAGCAAGAAAAGCAGGACCTGGCCCTTTTCAAACAATGGTGCAACGATCTGTCGGAAGATACGCCGGGAAAACGCAAGGTTGTGATTCTCGAAATCCAGGCGCGGCTTTGGCGTCTTGCATGGGCGCTCGGCGCGTATGAGGACGGGGATGCCGATGCGTCGAAGGCGGGCGGCGCCGTTTACGAGGCGGGGCACGCGCACGGGGAACTGAACAAAGTTGTCGAGATGGCCAGCTATATCGTCGAGAACTACATGCACCCTTTGAACGTCCAGGAGATCGCGGGATCAGTCGGACTGCATCCAAACTACGCGATGACCCTGTTTCATCATAAGACCGGCCTAACGATTATGGACTATGTGACGCGGCAACGGGTGTCTCACGCTCAGCTTCTTCTGGCGACTACCGACGCAAAGATTGTGGACGTGGCGTTTCATGCGGGTTTCGGCAGCGTCAGCCGGTTTTACAGCGCTTTCAAGAGCAGTTGCGGCATGAAGCCCAGCGAATACCGGCGGTGCATTTACAATCAGTAGCGGCCAATAGAGGCACGAAAGGGTTGGTCAGGTTCTCTCGAAGAGCCCTCGTGGAAAAAGAAGCAGGGAGAGCATAGCAACTTAATGCGGATGCTCTCCCCAACGATGAAAGGGTTTACGGTTCTCTGAGGAGGAGGTCTCATCGAACCGGCGAACCACGGCGATAGCGCTTGGCCGTGGTCCGCCAACCTATCGAGGCCGTAGTCTGCCACGTTGATCAGGCCAAATCATCCCGAATACTCATGTATTTGTGGCGTATTGTAAGATGTGGTCGTTTAGCCAAGCTTACGCGGCCGGCAAGCGGTCTACGTTATCCTTTCGAGGTTGTTGAACTCATAAAAGAACAGACCTGTCCGGCCGCTCCATGGGCCATGGCGTTGGGCCTGTCCATAGAAACGCCCTCTTCTCGGGCCGAAATGGCGTAGACATGAGAGGATGCAGTATGCGTTTGATTTCCTTCTACACGCTTTTGCTCGGTTTTCTTGCGAGCGCAGGCGGTGCTCTTGCGGATCCCCTTGCCGGCGCCGAATGGCGTGTCCGCGATGTAAATGCCGGTTCGCCCCTTCTGTCCGCAGATGCCGCCGGCGTCGTGCCCGGCTACGGACTCGAGTTGATCGTAACCGCCGATCC
>CAZBQH010000049.1:0-2201 GCA_964493915.1 uncultured Nitrospiraceae bacterium | reverse complement strand
CACTGCTACTGGTACGGCCCGCAGGACACCTACGTCATGCTGGCCGAGACGCAGGAGCTTTTGGAAGCCAAGGTCCGAGAAGCGATAGCCGAGGGCTGGTATCCTGACGAGCAGGGCCCGCTGCCCGAGGACTTCTACGACCTGATGGAGAAGTACGAAGAGGCCAGTGGACAAACCAGCTACTTCGGCGACTGGGGCTACACCGTGCTCGACAGCACCTTGTGTGTGCCTGTGGGAGACGAGGCATGAGCGCCCTCTACCGATCCCTCTGGAACGACCGCCTCGAAGCCCTGTGCGACGAGTACCGGGCGTGGTGCGTTGACCAGCGCTTGCCGCATGTGGACGCTGACGAACAACTATGCCGCCGGGTGACGGCGGAGCAACGACTATGGCTGCAAGACTTTTGCAAAAAATGGGAGACTGCTTATGACTGACAAACCTTCATGGATGACGGCGGAGTACATGCACATGCCTGTGTCCACCTCTGAGATGTTCCTCTACCAGCCTGTGGACGACGTAGACGCGGTGTGGGCGACGGTTGTGACCGACGAGGACTACCCTCTCCGTGTCGAGCTCTTCACCCCTGACGATCAGGAGATGGGTCTACGGCTTACGGCGCGAACGTTGGACTTTCAGTACACGGTCCCCGAGGGGAGCTGCATCAACCTCGACTTCGCAAACCCCCTGCAACGCGCTGCCTTCTTCCGTATGATCTTGGAGCTCGCAGATTGGATCAAGGAGCACCACTCCGATGAAGTTTGAGTACGAGCCCCGGACCGAGGACATCGCGCTGTGCGTGGCGTACATCGACCCTCGCGGCCATCTCCGTATCCGCGATACTGGCCGCACGAGTGACCGCGAGCGCGGTGCCATCGTGCTGCGTCCGGCGGGGGAGATCAAGAACGGCTACCTTTGGGAGCCTGAGACAGCGCAGCGCCGGTTTTACCCCGGCGACCGCCTGACCATTACATTCTGAGGAAAGCGCAATGACGTACATAGGAATGAAGACTTGCCCTGTATGCGATGGCGAAGGGCGGCTGGAATATGAGGTGCCTGTCGTGGACTACAACCACGGCGGCTACCTCGACACCGAGATGGGCGACTGCCACCGCTGCTGCGGGACGGGCGAGGTGGAGGACTGGGAGGATGATGACTGAGATATGCACCAATATGGTGTATTCCGCCGCCTTCTGGGCGGCTGTGAGAAAGCAGATGGAGAAAGCGCATGAATGACTTCCAGATTTTAAAAGCCCGTCACTTTGCTCGCAAGGTTGCGGCGTGGGTGGAGGGGATAGAGGCCACCCATGCCCGAGAGGACAGGCCCACCGACTTTGCGTACCTGGCGTACTACAGCGACGAGCTGAACGAAGCACTAGACAAAGCAGACTTGAACGAAATCGAAGCGGACGTTTTGGCCGTATTAAAAACTTGAAGGAATCACACATGGAACGAGTTGAGATATTTTGCAAAAGCATCATCCGCACGGGATCCGCTTTTGGTCTTCGGACGGACACGGGTGAGCAGGTCTTCCTGCCGCCGTCCGTGGTCCAAGGTTCGGGGCTCCACGAGGGTGAGACGGTGGCTGTGATCATCGTACCGAACACCCACAGGGACGCCACCACGGAGTGGTTCGGGATCCGGGTTATCCGAGAGGATGCTCAGCCTACCGCGCCCCCTATGATGTCGATAGACGACCGGGCGCTGCACTTCCTTCGGGAGGTCTCTGCTTACTACTCTACCCCGGAGGTGGCGGCAGAGCTCAAGACCGACACGAGCCTTGCGCACAACGCGCTGCTGCGGCTGTTCAACCAAGGCAAAATCGCCAAGGCGGATGTCTACGGATCGGGCGGTCAGTCCCGTCCTTCGTTCTGCCTGTGGGCATCCTCGGCGAAGGTATTTGTAGGAGAAGAAGAATGATACAAGATGATATGATCGTGCGCCTTGGACAGACGCAGCAGAAGGTGATGAGCCTGACGGTTGCCAAGCGGCTGCTGGAGAAGCGGTTGGAGAAGGTCGAAGAGCGGGCCGAGGTGCTCGAGGAATTGATCATGGATGTGGTGGCCGACCTGCGGGAAGGCGTGAGCCACGCCGTTATCGACCTGCGCATTGGCCGGATCATGCAGAGGTTGGACGAAGATGATTGATCTATGCCCCTCATGCAAAGAACCCGTTGACCACCCGTCAGGCGATGGATGCGCGGC
>CAZBQH010000048.1:0-30097 GCA_964493915.1 uncultured Nitrospiraceae bacterium | reverse complement strand
CGTCGTCCCGCCCTGCGCCATGGCCGTCATCTCGTTGGCGCTGTTGCACGTGAACGCGCTCGTCACCGTCCCCGACCCGGGGGTGTAGACGGCCTTGGTCACCAGGTTGTCCCCGTCGTCATAGGTGTAAGCGTAGCGCTTAGCCAGCTCAGCGCCCGCGGTCATGCGCTCCGCCTTCGTCACGCGGTAGCGTTCATCATACTCGTACAGCCAGTAGCTGCTGTCCGCCTGGGTCGTGCGGGTGATGTTGCCCATGTCGTCCAGGTCGTAGTCAAAACTGTCTGTCACGGTCTGGCCGTCTTTGTGCTCGATCTTGGACAGCCGGTTCCGGCTGTCGTACGTGTACACGGTGGTCATGCCGTTCGGATGGCTGTATTGCGTCGGTTGGCCGAGGGCGTTGTAATCAAAATCCCAGACCTTGCTGCCCGGCGCCGTGATGGTGCTGAGCTGGCCGGTGTCGGTGTAGGTGTAAGTCGTGCTCTTCCCGTGATAATCGTTCAATGTCAGCACGTTGCCCGAGCCGTCATACGTGTAGTCGAGCGTGCTGTTGTCGTAATCCGTGAGCCGCGTCAACCTGCCTGCGTCGTCATACGCGTAGCGCAGCCCGTTGCCGCTCGTGGAGGCGAGATGCTCTGGGGACGACGGAGCGGAAGCGTCCGCCGCGTCATAAAGGACGCGGGCGATCGGGTTGTCCCATGTTCGGCGTGCAGCCGATATCGTCATAGGTCTTAGCCCCCCGCCACAGCCTTCGCGGCGCCGTCCGCCGCGACAGTGTTGGGCGCTTACGTTTACAGTACACCCTTTTATGAATTCTGTCAAGGCCCCGCCGCCGCGTTAAGAGGCCAGGCACGAGGCCGGGCCCTGCGCGTTATCAGATGTCGGATGAACCGCGCACGTCTGTTTTATAGGCGTATGGCGCGATGCAGCGAACGTTGTCAGGGGACGTTCTACATCCAGGTTCAGATGTCGCGTCGAACGCCATTTGTGTTAAGGGCTCAGGTATGGTAAAGTTTCGAGATTTTCTGTAGGCCTGTCGAAAAGCCTTTAATAGGTTCTTCGGGCTTCATTTTTTGCTCAGAAACGGTTCGGATAAGGAAACAAGGATGGCATTTGGCTTTGAAACACCGACTTCTGAAGGCGCAGCGCGTCCGTGCAATTGGAACGCGCTCGCTTGCGCCGTAGAAAGGGCCGCACTAGCTGGGGTCATCCGTCCCGCCTGCCGTTGTTTTCCCGCGATAGATCTTCTGGAAACGGGATAGTATACCCGAGCCCTGGAAGATCCGCCGTCGTTCACAATTCAGTCAAGAAGGCTCTATTCCCATATGCTGAATCGCCGTACTGAGATTTGCTGGAAAAAGCACGTGGCCCGCGTTGCTGTGGGAATAGGAACGCGATGCCTGGCGTGCCTGTGATATTGCAGAAGAAATGCTTAAGAGAGGAATGAGATGCGAACCAGAGATGTCTTGATCGTTGGCGGAGGACCTGCAGGAATTACGTTTGCCAGTCAGTACAAACGGCTCATACCGGGTGCGGATATCGTAATGTTCCGTCCAGAGGCTCACTCGATGGTCTACTGTGCGATTCCTTACGCCATCGAGGGGCTTTTCGATCCCGCCAAAGTGCTCAAGCGGGACGAGTTGGTTACGGATGCAGGGGTCGAGCTTCTGAAGCGTTCTGTTACCGGGGTAAACTTCGAGAAACAAGAGGTCACAGACGATCGGGGTGAAACGCATCGCTATCGCACCTTGTTCATAGCGACAGGCGCCTCGCCGATCCGTCCGCCGATTCCCGGCGCCAATGCGTCCAACGTGTTTACGGTCAAGACAGAGAATGACATGGAAAGTATCCTTTCGCGCGTGAAAAGCGGGTGCAAGCGGGCAGTTGTGGTCGGTGCGGGCGCGATTGGCATCGAACAGGCGCAGGCCTACCGCGCACGCGGCATCGAAACGTGGCTGATCGACATCGCGCCTCACGTACTTCCCAATATGATTGATGAAGAAATGGCGACTCCACTCAAAGAGGAGTTGGACCATCTCGGAGTGCGCATGATCCTGGGCGCGCGCGTGGAATCGCTGCGCGAAACAGCCTCTGGAGTAAGCGTAGTGGAAACATCCACCGGCGAAGCTGTCGAGTTGGACCCCGAGACCGACTTTGTTTGTTTCGCCGTGGGCATGAAGCCTGACACCGAGCTCTTTGCAAAGGCGGGGCTCCTCGCCACGCGGGACGGGATCGTTGTGGACGACGGAATGCGCACCAGCGCCGCCGACGTGTACGCTGCGGGCGACTGCTGCGCTTTTCATTCCGCTATCGACCGAGAGCCCATAGGCGGCAAGCTGGCGACGGCCGCCGTCCCCATGGCCAAAGTTGCTGCGCGCGTCGCGGCAGGCAGGAACGACAGATACGAGGGGTATTACAACGGTGCCGCGACATGCGTCGGAGACTGGAGGATCGGATCGACCGGTTTTACAGCGGCCACTGCTGAGAAACGCGGGATAACAACCGTCGCCGGCTACGGTGAAACAACGACGACGTTTCCAATGATGCCGGGAGCTGAAACGCTCAAGGTCAAGATCATCGCGGATCAGAAGCACCTGCGCGTCATCGGAGGCCAAATCGTGAGTAAGACGCCCGTGACGGACAAGACGGACATCGTAACGCTGGCAATCCAGCGACGAATGACCCTGAAAGGACTGTCCCGGCTTGCGTACAGCGCCCAGCCATGGCAAAGCTTCATGCCGGCGCGCAACGCCATCGTGGCTGCATGCGAGAACGCCCTCGATCATCTGGCACGCGGCGGCAAACATGCGGAAGAAGCGGAAATGCTCGAGTGCGTGTGAAGCGCGGCAGAAACACTACCAGAAGGCTTCCCGTAAAACCTGCCCGGCGCGCCCAGAGACCAAAGACGCGCGAGCGTTAGAACCGGTTCGGCCCGGCTATTTCATCCGGTAGCGAACCACAGCACTGCTCGACTGCTTGGGCAAGGTCGCGTGGAACGATGTCATCAACTCGTTCCCTGTTCTCTCTTCGCTCGCTACGGCGAAGTCGTCGGTTTTCCGTTCGATCACGTACGTTGCGTCGGCGTTCAATGCCTGGAGACTGACCTCAAGGCCGGTATACGGCGACGCGGCGCGGCGGAAGAACAACACAATCCCCTCGCCGAGGTCCGGCCGATGAAGCTGGAATGCACACCAGCTCTCGGGAACGTGCGGGTCTCGAGTGAGAGGATAGATGTCCCCGTACCAATACTTGGCAAGGTCCTTCGCCTCTTCAATGGCTTGCCGGGCCGCAGCGAAAGGGAAGCCCTCATTCATATAGTCCCATTGACAGATGAGCCCCGCCGTTGTTGACGCACGAACCGTGTAGGCGTCCGGCGTCCATGCGCAGGCGGTGTGAAGCGGAAGGTAGTAGCTGATGCCCGCTGAGTGCCCTGGATTCCAGTCTGCGTTTCCAGGAAAGCAATTCGTGTCGCTGCGCCAAAGCGGGACGGAACGCATGCAGGTCTCGAGATCGATGCGGCGGCCGCCACTTGCGCAGTTATCAATGATTAGACCCGGGTGGCGGGCGCGCAGTTCGTCCCACATGGCGTAATGCCCTTCGACATAGCGGATCTCCGTCATGCCCTGCCGGTCCTCCGCGTCGTTGGCACGCCAGAACGACAGCGGGTCGATGTTGAAATCGTTTCGGTAGATGTCGATGTGGTACTCGGCGATCTGTGTGCTCAGGAGTCCTGTGAGCCAGCGCCTCGCCGCCGGATCGTTCAGTTTGAAGAGCCCGCCCTTGTCGCCGCCCATGACGAACTCAGGGTGCTCCTGCGCCAGCCTTGTACCCGGGGCAACGCGTTCCGGCTCATACCACACGATGAACCCGAGTCCATGGTCATGACACGCTTTGCCTACAGGCCCCAAGCCGTTGGGAAAGGCCTCGGGTTTCGGGCGCCAGTTGCCCACGCCATTCGGGAATCCCCCGACAAACCACGCCGCATCGAGCCAGTGGGCGTCGAGACCAAGCGCAGCAGCAGTCTCGACTGCACGAATCTGACCTGCCTCAGTGGCCCAGTCAGGCCGCGTCCATGAGTACCGGTCAAAGCACTGGAGCGCAAAGGGCAACGCAACCGGGCGGCCGTGTTGCTGCGGCACGTAGTGGAACAGCATGAGCCTCCGGAAACGGTTGTGCGCGACAACCGGTTGAGCGTGACTGCGGAGGAGCAGGATCCGGGGGCTGCGTATTTGCTCGCCGGGGTGCAACAGGAGATGGGTCCGTTCCATCCCGGCCTTGATGCGGCCTTTAGCCTCGTCCCGGACCACCTCGAGCGCCCATTGCCCCGACCAGCCAATCGCCCCAACCACCATGTCCGCGCCGTAGCGCAGGTCAAAGAACGGGAAGGCGCCATTCGAAGGACGGCCGCCCTGAGGCGCCATGTTAAAATGCTCCCCCGGCCTGAGCTTTGTATCCAGGTTGCGAAAGCTCTCTTCCCCGAAGACATCGCCAACGTTATGGCCCACAACAAGCGGCAACTGCGCGTTGCCCGCCATAATCGACATATCAAGGGCCTGGATGCTCTCGATAATAGGCGTGTCTTCGACGCCCCTGTTCTCGAAATGGAGCACCCAGTCCACCGCGGGATAGGCCCGGTAGACTTTCACATCGGCGACGACTTTCAGCGCGCTTTTCGGGTCCGTCCAGGACGTGATGTAACGGGTGAAATCGGTCTCCTCCCTTGACTCGGCGTCGTGAGACCAAGCGGCTGCGTCGAAGGGCTCGCCGCCATATAGGAACGAGAAAGGCGGGCCCGCCTCGTCAAGAAACGGCTGACGGTGTCCTTCGTCGACCCATATCGTGGCCCCGTCTTCCAGCACGACATGGGCATTCGCCCAGTCAGATTGATCGTAGGCGCAGCCGTCAGGCGTCGCGTCGACTTTCAAGACCACCTCCCGGACGCCTTCAGGCAGTTGCACCATTACGGGGAAAGGCGCATCGCCGCCGCGCAGTACAGGACTGCGGAACAGTTCAGCGCCCTCCGCCTCAATGGAAAAAACGGCAGAGCCGCGTTGTCCCTGGGTGTCATAGTTGTTGTCGATCCCGGCGAAGGCATGGAAGGAAGCGGCCCCTTCGGGCAGGTCCAGGACAATCTCGCTGTTACTGTGCGTGCCCAAGCCATGGTCGAAGATGCGTTCGCCGATGCGCAAAGCGGTGTCCATACACGACCGGCCAAAATGCAGCGTGCTGTAGTCCTGACGTTTCACCGTAACGCCGACCGGCGGCGCGGCCTCGTCGGGAGACCGCCCCGTAAAAACCGCAGCAGCCCAGCCGGCCATCTGATTCAGTTCCTGAGGCGACGCCATCACGCCATTCTGAGCTGGACGCGCAGGAATTACTTTCGATTCCATCAGGGCTTCTCCTGATCCGCTTGTGAAAAGGAACAAAAACACCAAGGCAGAAGCGTACACAGCCACAGTCCCTTCTCCCTTATCCTCGTTAGGTGACAGGCACGGCGCCGCAGATACGAGGCAGTATCGCACACTGTCGTTGGGACCGCAAAAGTAAGCGCCCTGCCCCCACACGACTGGAACGCATACCCGTTACGAACCTTCGTCCCCAAAGACAAGGTCTCTATCAGTTGTTCAGGCTCTGGAGTGGAGCCGGGATACGGCCGCCGAACAGAACAAAGCCTGCGCCTCCACCGATATTGCGCACGTCCAATACATAGCCTTCGCCGAACAAACCGCCGAACACGGCGCGATCGCCGACCTTCTTGCCGGGCGCGGGGATAATGCGAACACCCGTAGTCTTGTTGTTGATCACGCCGATGGCCATTTCATCGGCAATGATCCCCGCAATGGTGTCGGCATCAACGTCGCCCGAGACGACGATCATGTCCAGCCCGACGGAACACACGCTGGTCATAGCCTCCAGTTTTTCAATATTCAGGGACCCGTTGCCAACGGCGTTCGACAGAGCCTGGTCTTCACTCACGGGGATGAACGCTCCGGACAGCCCGCCGACGCTCGACGAGGCAAAAAGACCCCCTTTCTTGACGGCGTCGTTCAGCATGGCCACGGCCGCTGTACTGCCCGGCGCACCGATTTGCGCGATGCCCATGGTCTGGAGGATCTCGCCGACACTGTCGCCGACGCGCGGCGTAGGCGCCAAGGACAGATCGACGACGCCGAACGGCACGCCGAGCTTTTGCGCGACCTCGCGCCCGAGCAGCTCGCCTACACGGGTAACGCGGAAGCTTGTGCGCTTAATCTCCTCCGCGATCCGCTCTAGATCCACGGGTTCCGTGCCCTCGAGCAGGCGTTCGAGGGCGCGCTTGATGACGCCTGGACCGCTGACACCGATATTTATAACCGTGCCGGGTTCGCCCGGCCCAAGAAAAGCGCCGGCCATGAAGGGGTTGTCCTCAGAGATGTTGGAGAAAATGCAGAGTTTAGCTGCTGCAAAACCGTCGCGCTTGGCGCTGCGTTCGGCCGCATCCTTGATCTGCTGGCCCATGAGCCGGACGGCGTCCATATTGATCCCTGCTTTCGTGCTGGCCACACTCACGGAAGCGCAGACCCGTTCCGTTCCGGACAACACCTCCGGAAGCGATTCGATAAGCAGCCGCTCGCCAGGTGTAAACCCTTTCTGGACAAGCGCGGTATAGCCCCCGAGGAGGTCAATTCCGACATCCCTTGCGGCTTGGTCTAGGGTATGGCCCAGAGCGATGCAGACGCTCGAGTCGTGCGCCTCGACCAGTGCGCTCGCAGGCGAGACCGCCAAGCGCTTGTTCACGATAGGAATGCCGTATTTACCGGATACCTCCTCGCAACAGTCCACCAGATTTCCGGCAGCCGATGCGATACGGGAGCGGACCTTTCGAAGCATCTTGCCCGAGTCACCGTCGATACAACCCGCCAAGCTGATGCCCATGGTGACCGTACGGACGTCCAGGTTTTCGATTTGGATCATCTCAAGGGTTTTGAGAATGTCTTCGGTAGGTATCATAAAGCTGTCCTATCTTTGCCGGCGGGTGTGCACTGAAAGCGAATTCGTAGCAGTAAACACATCCTGATGCTGAAGCCGCACCTGAACCGCCAGCTTTTCAGCAAGCCCATCGAGCTCGTAGCGCAGCTCCTTGGGATCAACCCGTTTCGGAACGGTTAACTTGAAAATGACAATAAACTGGCCGTCCTGCACCTCGTTCCATACGTCTTCGATGTTAATCCCTCTCTCGGCAAAGCAACGGGTGAGGGCGGTCACAATCCCGGGCTTGTCCTTCCCGATCACGGTAACTACAAAGGGATCGCCCACAACAACAGAACCCGGACGCAGCGCCGTATGGGGAAGAACCGTGGCGTGGAACCCGACATTCTTTTCGATGCCTTCCTTGATCTGGCCCGCTGTGACCTTTTCAGGGAAAATGCCGCACAGAATCATCGTAAACCATCCCCACACGACGGTCTGGCTTAAGGCCTCGAGATTCCCTCCCAAACGGTAAAGCGCTTCGGTGATGTCCGCAATAATGCCCACGCGATCTTCCACCACAACGTTGATCACGTAACGTGTCATAGGATTTTGCACAGCATATATCCTTACAGTAGTCAGTTTATCTCCTTGATCATGAGATCTTCTGCGCGCGAATTCAAGAGAGAACGCTCTTGGGAGCTGCAATACATTGACAACCGCATGCCCCCATGATTTGTCTACAGAGCTGTCCCGGCCAAGAAATGAGAGAAAAGCGCGAGCTTGCTTTCCCCAAACTACACAGGTAACATATCGTCCTGTGGGGCAACAACCAGCGGTTAGGAGAGTTTACATGGCAAAACGTGTGCTGTACACCGATGAACAGAAAAGGCGCATGGTAAACCAAGCGCAGCAAATGCGTCAGAAAGGCGTGTCGCAGAATAAGGTGGCGCAACAACTGGGGATTACTACCAAATCACTGGTCAAGTGGCTGCACAAGTATGGGTCACCGAAGCCTGCCGAAGAAACTAAAGTCAAAGCTCAGTCCCTACCAGGAAGAACCCCCGCTGAGCGCGGCAGAATCCGCTACAGTCCAGAAGAAAAACGCATGATGAAGGCGCGCGCCGTCGAGCTACGCAACCGGGGCGTGTCTCAACAAGCAGCAGCGGACGAACTGGGCATCTCCGTACAAACGCTGAGGGTGCTTCTGAAAGACACGCGGTTCCCGGGCAAAGCACCTGCAAAGACTGCGGGTTCGCAAACGGCCGCTAAGACCTCCACAAAAGCGACAGATCCTCTTATGGAGCTAGCTTCCGCTCGCAACCGGCTCCAGGAAATCGATAAGGAGCTCGAAACGCTCCACTCTCAACGAGCCGACCTTCAGGAGAAGGCGAAGCGTCTACATAGAATAATAGGCGAAGAACTGGCCCGCTAGACCTGACCGCGAAGGTGCGAATCGGCCTTTCCAGTTGCCGATGGATGTATGTAGGGCGTCCCAGGGCGGATGGTTCTATACAGGTCCGAACTTGCTGGACGTAGAGAACGACAAGTATCAACAACTTGTCCCGCTGCGAGACTCGAGGCCGACCACCTATATCGCAGTGATCGGCGCATGGAGCTGCAGAAGATAGACGTCTTTCCGCGCCGCTTAGGGGGCTGGCAGTCTATCTTCGATGCCAGTCGGTTCAGGTGCGTTGGCGTCGCCAACTCTTCCGGTGATAAGAGATTCGCAGGATCTTTCGCCTTCCGGCGCTCAAGGTATTGCTGTCCCTTTCAGCTTTGGGGAACGAGCTATCGACTCCGGGCATCGCGACCCTGTCGACACCATCGATGCCGACACATGCCTTTATATCAGAGCCTCTCAATGGACTGCTCCAAACAGGCGGCTGAAACAAGGGCCGTGGAAAGGTGTCTTTCCGTTGCACGCACCGGTAGCAAGGGTAGGCCTTTGGTACGGTCCCCCATAGGTCCTGGCACGTAGGGCCCATGCTGTAATAGCGTCGGCCGGAAGCATGAGGTGGCAATTTCCGGGCCATCTTTTTAGAATGCTGACTCAAGGCCTTGCACGTCGCTGGTCCCGTCTCAAGCTCCCATGCGGGCGGCCCATGACGCCTCCAAGAGCCTGGTCACAATGGGAAACATTTCGGAGTGGACGGAAGCCCGCTTCCTGCGCGTAGAGCCATTCTACCTTCTTCGAGTTGAAAGGCATATCCCATGAATGTCGTCGCAACACTGGCTGATCGCACCAAACAGCGCTCCCTGAACCTGGCTGTTGCCGGTTTGTTCGGCCTCGTTCTTCTGTTTTTCTTCGTGTCAGGTGCATGCGGACTGCTCTACCAAGTCGTGTGGAGCCGTAAACTGGTCCTCCTCTTCGGCACAACGTCCTATGCTGTAAGTACGGTCCTCTCTGTCTTTTTCCTTGGCCTGGGCTTTGGCAGTCTATGGGGAGGCCGACTGGCCGACAGGACGCGCCGCCCCCTGGCGCTGTACGGCCTCTTCGAGATCGTCGTCGGTTTGTGGGCGCTGCTTTTCATTCTGCTCGTGGGATGGGGCGAGTCAGGCATCGCAGCAGTCCTGCGCGTGTTTGCTTTCTCCCGTCCTGTCGGCGTGATATTGCGCGCCTTGCTGGCGGCAGGCTTCCTTTTTGTGCCGGTCTGTTTGATGGGCGCTACGCTTCCTCTCCTTGCGAAATTCATCGTCTCTGACGACCGCGTCAAGGGTCTCCGTATCGGCTCGCTGTACGGCATCAACACCTTTGGGGCCGTGACAGGCTGCGCGCTTACGGGTTTTCTTCTCGTCGCTGCCTTTGGCTATACGCGCGCGACGTTTCTCGGCGCAGCCGGAAATGTGGTCGTCGGGCTTCTGGCTATCGGACTCGGCCGCCGTCCCCAGACCGTTGCAGCCGTCGAGGCCGAACACTCGAACAACGCTGAGGGTGAGAACGCCAGGCCGGCCAATCGCCCTGCCCCGCGTGTCGTGCTGGCCGCTTTTGCCGTGTCGGGCTTTTGTATGCTGGCCCTCGAGGTGCTTTGGACCCGTTTGCTTGGCATCGTGTTTCTTGGAACTACCTACGCCTTCACAACCATGCTCACGACGCTCCTTTGCGGCATCGCGCTCGGCAGTATGGCTGCCGCACCCTTGGTGGATCGCCGAAAGGCGCCAGTATTCCTGTTCGGCCTTGTTGAGATGCTCATCGGCATCACGGTTGTCACAGCAATCGGGGTATTCGCGTGGCTGCCCGAGGCACTCGAGCACTACCGCTTCGAGGCCGGCTATGAATGGAGCAAAATGCTCAAGTGGAAGTTTGTGTTGAGCTTTGCGGCCCTGTTCCCGCCCACCTTCCTGTCCGGCGCTGCTTTCCCCATCGTGGTGCGGGCGGCAACCTGCGGCCACAACCGCCTTGGCCGCGACGTAGGCCGCCTGTACAGCGCGAATACCTTCGGCGGCGTCCTTGGCGCAGTTGCAGGCGGGTTCGTGATCATCCCGTTGTTAGGCACGCATCGCGGCATGGTACTGCTTGCCGCGATGCTGTTTGCCACGGGCGTCGTGCTGATTCTGACGAGTCCAGCGCGCATGCGCATCGGAAAAGCCGTCGCCGTCATGCTGTGCGGTGCGATTGCGCTCGGCGCCTACAGCCGCCTGCCGCAGGATGTTGGCCGCCTGCTGAACCAGGCCTATCTCCCGGAGGACGACGTATCCCTGCACTATCAGGAAGGAGTCGAGGCAACGGTCGTCGTTTCCGGTGTGCGTGGAGATACGAGCGGCTCAGACCGTACCCTCTGGATCAACGGCGTCCAGGCTACAACCTCCATCGAGAAGGGCGTGAAAATGAACCGGTTCCAGGGCGTATTGCCGCTCCTTTTCAACCGCGACCCGCGCGAGGTGCTCTTCATGTGCTTCGGGTCAGGTATCACCGCCGGTACCCTGGGCCTTTACAACTTCGACAGGATCGACGCCGTCGAGATCGCCCCCGACGTCTTCGACGCTGCACACTTGTTCAAGAAGGACAACTTCGACGTCATGGACAACCCGCGCGTCCAGTTCATTGTCGACGACGGCCGGAACTACCTCCTCACCACGGAAAACACCTACGACGTCATTACTTTTGAGCCCATGCCCTTGGCCTTAGCGGGCGTATCGACCTTCTATACGCGCGAGTACTACACGCTGTGCCTGCGACGGCTGGCGCCGGGGGGGCTCGTGTCGCAATGGGTGCCGCTTCACAGCCTCAACCCGGAGATCGTCCGCTCGCTGGTCTATACCTTTACAACCGTATTCCCCGAGTATTGCGCATGGTTCTTAAACGCAGACCTGTTCCTCGTCGGCTCGAATCAGCCCATCGCTATCGACTATGCCGGAGCTCAGCAGCGCTTGATCGAGCCCGCTATAGCGAACGCCCTCGCCGAAGTGGGTATAGAGGATTTCGACGAGGTATTGAGTATGTTTTTCATGTCCAAGGAAGCCATGGAAACCTATGCGGCCGACGGCGCCGCCATGAGCGACGACCGGCCTTGGGCAGAGTTTATCGCGCCCAAACTGGTCTACGAGCGCAACGTAGACCAAGCCCTTCGCGAACTCCTTCCCTACCAGGAGAGCCCGGCCGTCCTCCTTGATCTGTCCGGCGTACCTCCAGACGATCGACAGCGGGTCCTCACCCGGATCGACCGGCGCTTTCGTGCGCGAGTCGTCACGCTGCAAGGCGTGGTCGAGTACTATGGCGGCGTTATCGGCGAGGGACCTGAAGAATTCTTCAAGAAAGCCTTGGCTGTCGACCCCCACGACTACACAGCCCGCTTCTACCTTAAGGAGGTTATGAAAGCCCGTACAGAACTCGCCATCCAATGGAACACGCCTGAAGAAGCGGAGACGGCGCTCGTCGACGCCCTGAAGTACGCGCCAGACGAGCCTTTTTTGCACAAGCTTCTCGCCGACGTCTACACCGCCCAGGACCGCCTCGATCTCGCCCAGGAACAGCGCAACAAAGCCCAAGAACTGGCAGCGGACGACTAGTCAGGGCCCAAGGACAATACAGCAAGACAACCGCCCCGATGTAGGCGCCCTTTCCGGCCTGTCCGTCCTAAGAAGGCTGTTTGCGCTCGATGTCGTGTTTCTTCAAGCGGTATTGGAGTGTCTTGTACGTAAGACCCAGAAGCTCCGCGGCCTCCTTGATGCGGCCGCCCGTGCGTTCGAGGGCCTGGCGGATCAGGTCTTCCTCGAGATCTTCCATCACGAGGCCGTTGGCCGGGAGGCTGAAGTCGCCGGTCTGGGGAGAGGAATCGTGCAGTTTGGTCGGCAGATCGTCGACGGACACCGCGTCCCCCTCGCTCAGGATAATCACTTGCTCGAGGGTATTCTCGAGTTCACGGACATTCCCCGGCCACCTGTAGCGCCGCATGACGCCGACTGCCCCCGGCGCGATGCTTGGGGCGGGCCTTCCGAGGCGTTGCGCAATCTTCTCCCGGAAATGCTGGACAAGCAGGGGCAGGTCCTCGAGGCGCTCGCGCAAAGGGGGCAGTTGAATGGGCAGCACGTCAAGCCGGAAGTACAAGTCCTCGCGGAACTGGCCCGCATCAACCAGCGCCCGCAAGTCCTGGTTGGTGGCGGCGATAACACGCACGTTCACTTTGCGCTGCTTAGCCGATCCCACACGCTCGACTACGCCGTCCTGCAGCACGCGCAGTAGTTTAGCCTGGCTTTCCAGCCGCATGTCGCCAATCTCATCAAGGAACAAAGTCCCGCCGTCTGCGATCTCGAATTTGCCCTGTCGGCTCGTCTCGGCGCCCGTGAACGCGCCCTTCTCGTGGCCGAACAATTCGCTTTCCACCAGCGTATCGGGGATTGCCGCGCAGTTAACGACAATAAACGGGTTGGCTTTGCGCGGTCCTTCGAAGTGTATATTGCGCGCCACAAGCTCCTTGCCTGTGCCGGATTCGCCGTAGATCAAAACCGTGCTGTTCACTGGAATTGCGCGCCGCATGATCTCGAAGACCCTGCGCATAGCAGGGCTCTCGCCTATGATGTTGCCGAAGGAGGCGCCGTCGCTGACGAGTTGGCGTAGTTGCTCGTTTTCTTTGCGCAACGCGACGTGTTCCGTGGCCTTTGCCACCACGACAAGCAACTCCTCCTTGTCAAAGGGCTTAGCCAGATAGTCGATGGCGCCCTCCTTCATGGCGGCGACGGCCGTGTTGACTGTGGCATAGGCGGTCATTACAACCACTTCAATCTCAGGCCGGACCTTCCTGGCCTGGCGCAGTACCTCGAGGCCGTCCATCTCCGGCATCCGAAGGTCCGTCACAAGAAGATCGAAGGCGTCGTCGCATAGAGCCTCGACAGCCTTGGGGCCCGAGTCCACGCCCTCGACTTGGTAGCCGCTGGAAGACAGGATGTCTACAAGTATGTCGCGCTGGACCGCGTCGTCTTCGGCCACTAGGATCTTAGGCTTCATCATTCCTCACCGTTGCGTACCCGTTTCTACCGGCGTGGGAGCATCCACTTTCATCGTCTCGAGAGGCAGCAAAAACAAAACCTGGCAACCCTGGCCCTCTTCCCCGCTAAGACTTACGGTCCCGCCGTGCTCTTCGACAATTGCCCGCGTTATCGAAAGCCCGAGACCCGTCCCCGTAGTTTTTGTCGTGAAATAAGGATCAAAAGCCCGTTCGATAGTTTCTTTCGAAAGGCCGGGGCCATCGTCGCGGACCTCGACCTCGCAGGCCGTATCTGTTACCCGCGAGAAGACGCGCACGCGCCCCCCGGAAGAACAGGCCTCGAGAGCGTTGATTAAGACATTCAGAACGGCCCGGGTCCATTGCTTCGGGTCAAGCATGAGGGTGGTGTCGCCTGCCCGCAGCTCCGTGATCAACCGGACGCCCCGTATCTCCGCATCCTTTTGCACAAGGCGAACACACTCGTTCAATAGAACGTCCACCTGGGCCGGCTCCGGATGCACTTCGCGTTCTTTTGCCAGAGAGAGAAAGCTGGAGACGATCTTCTCGAGCCGGTCGACCTCGTTCCGAATGGTCTTTAGATGACGGGACGCCGGCCCCTCGCCCGCCGCGTCCAAGGCGTGGCTTGACAGCAGCTTGATGGCGTTGAGAGGGTTGCGCACGTCATGAGCTACGCCGGCCGCCAAGGTGCCCAGAGCAGACAAGCGTTGCGCCTGGCGCAGATTCGCCTCGACCACCTCCTTCTCCCTCAACGAGGCGACCATCTCGTTGAAGGTGCGCTCGAGAGCAAGGACCTCGCCGAAATTGTTGCGCACTTCGAGTTCGCACAACTCGCCCCGCGATATGCGCCCGCAGGATTCCGACAGTTCATTCAGGGGCCGCAACAACTTCACGATAAAGTAAACCATCAATCCCAGCGCCACCACAAACACCAGGATGAGCGCGACGACAAACTTGTTCTTAAACGCCCGAAGTACCTCGGTCTGCGGCGTGAGCTCGACGCGTGCCTTGAGCAACATCACCTTGCCTTCCAACGCGAACCAATGCCAAGCCTCCTTGACGAACTGGCCTTCTTCCGTGATGTTCAGGAACACTTCCATCTGGGGGGCCTCGGGCGCTCGATTCGGCGGCTCGTCGAATGGCAGAAACTCAACGTCCATGTCTTCATTCATTTGCTTTACCTCGTTCTCTATCTCGTCGAGGGTGGCCTCCGGGTGCTCCTCGAGGCGCAACTCGATACTCTCGACGATCGAACGGGTATGGGCTTCCATCTCCTTGACCACTTCGCCAAAGTAATAGCGCGTAATCACATAGACTGAGCCCAAAAGACACAGGAGTAGGACGACGCAAAGCAAAACCACCCTGAAGATCAACGAATTGTACCATCGCGTCTGAGGAAATGCGTCGGTCTTATCGACCATAAGTCAAGTCCTCGATGCTTTCCACAGAGGGCGTCGGCGTGAACTCGCCGTGATACACCTTCAACACCTCGAGCACGTCTTCCCACGTTTTGCGCTTGTCTTGCGGACTCCTCAAGAGGTACGCAGGGTGATACGTTACCCGCAAGGGAATGCCATGATAGAAATGCCACCGCCCCCGCAGCTTGCCTGTCGGCTCACTGGTCTTTAACAACGTCTGGGCTGCATGGGCGCCGAGTGCGCAGATAACCTTTGGCTTGATCAGCTCGAGTTGCCGAACCAGATAGGGCTCGCACTGCGCCTTCTCGTAAGGAGTGGGATCACGGTTCTCGGGAGGCCGGCACTTAATTACATTACAGATGTACACGTCTTTCCGACGCAGTTTCATGCCCCTCTCGATGATTCGCGTTAGTAGTTGACCTGCCCGGCCCACGAACGGAATGCCTTGCGCGTCTTCCTCAGCCCCAGGGGCTTCGCCGACGAAGACGAGACGCGCGTTAATGTCGCCTCCGCCGAAGACGGTCTGGGTGCGGGTCTTGTGCAGGTCGCATTTGGTGCAGTTGGCCACCTCTTGGGCAAGTTGTTCCAGTGCGTCCTCGCGACGTTTCCCGAGTTTCCGCAGCGCTTCTGCGACCGCCTCAGATAATTCGACCGTCCCGCGGGTGGGATCTGCGACTTGACGCAATACTTCGCAGGTTTGCTCGATAATATCCATGAGATTCCCTGAATCCTGTGTAGATTTGCTGTTTGGTTCATTTTACCATCTTGTGCGGTACGGCAGAAAGCAGCCCAACTACCGCCGCCCTCGTGCGTCGACAATTCCGCGCCCCTACCTTGACATGCCGTGTTCCCCAGTGCTACACCCTCCCGGACATGGGAATGTCCACAAAAAAAGACACCGCCGGAATGCAAGATCGTTTTTTCACCGCGACGGATGCACCGGCCATGCGTGAGGCAGTGGCGCGTATCGTCAACGCAGCCGAGATTACCGACCTGCATACGCACCTGTATCCGCAATCCTTCGGGCCAATGCTGCTCTGGGGGATCGACGAGCTGTTGACCTACCATTATCTCGCGGCAGAAGTACTGCGCGTATCGAAGCTCCCCTACGACCAGTACTGGACCATGAGCAAGCGTGAACAGGCGGACCTCGTCTGGCGCGAGCTTTTTACCGAACGTTCGCCCGTCAGCGAGGCGTGCCGCGGTCCTCTCACGGCGCTCGAAAAACTGGGACTAGACCCCGCCTCGCGCGACCTTGACGCCTACCGCGGCTATTTCGCGTCGCGCGACTTGGCTACCCATATCGATCGCGTCTTCACAACGGCCAAGGTCCGCTCCGTCGTCATGACCAACGATCCCTTTGACCAAAAAGAGCGAGCCGTCTGGGACAGAGGCTTCGCGCCGGACGGCCGGTTCCACGCAGCGTTGCGCATCGACCCGCTCCTGAACGATTGGGAAACGGCCTGCGAGCGCCTTGCATCTTGGGGTTACAACACGGAAAACACGCTCAACTCGCACACCCTCGCCGAGGTGCGGCGATTCCTGTCCGACTGGATCAACCGGATACACGCGTTGTACATGGCCGTGTCGTTGCCGCCGGAATTCTCTTTTCCCGAGGCAACGCCGAGAGGCCGGCTCATCGCCGAGTGCGTACTGCCGGCAGCCCGCGAGCATAACATGCCGTTTGCCCTGATGATAGGCGTCAAACGCAACGTGAACCCAGCCTTGGAGCTAGCCGGCGACGGAGTGGGCAACAGTATGGTAGACGCCGTCGAGCGTCTATGTGCGGATTACCCCGGCAACAAGTTCATGGTCACGATGCTTGCGCGCGAGAACCAGCACGCCTTGTGCGTGGCGGCGCGCAAATTCCGGAACTTGTTCCTTTTCGGCTGCTGGTGGTTCTTAAATACGCCCTCGCTCATTGAAGATATTACCCGAATGCGCCTCGAACTCCTCGGGACCAGCTTTGCGCCCCAGCACTCCGACGCGCGCGTACTGGAGCAGCTCATCTACAAATGGGACCACACGCGCAGAATTCTCTCGCAGGTGCTTGCCGACAAATACGCAGACTTGCTTCACACCGGATGGGCCGTAAAGGAAAGCGAGATCGCGCGCGATGTCAACCGGCTGTTCGGGGACAACTTCTGGGAGTTTGTCCAATAGCACCCGCAGGCAAAGCTGCCCGAAGAGCCAACTGGAATCCAGCCGATCGCCCCCCCGATTTCACGTACCATACTGTCGTGAAGCTGCGCGACGCCGATCCGGCGGGGGTGTTGTTCTTTGCACGATACCTTGCCCTCGCCCATGACGCCTACGAGGCTTTCATGGATGCCCGCGGCGTTTCCTTCGGCCTTCTGTTGCACGAGGCCGACTACATCATCCCTGTCGTCCATGCCGAAAGCGACTATCGCGTACCTCTCTGGGCCGGCGAAGAAGTCCAAGTGCGTCTATGGGTTCATAAGCTCCAGCGAAGGAGTTTCACAATCGCGTATGAGCTGCGGCGGGCCGACGATGCACTTTCCTGCACGGTCCAGACGGTCCACGCCGTCGTCGACAAAACCAGCCGCCGCGCGATCCCCTTGCCTCAAGAGATCAGAGAAGCCCTCGAAACGCGCCCTACACGCTGACCTCGACAAACTCCGTCTCGACCCGGCCGTCCTCATGCAGATGGAACAGACGGTAGCCCTTGGAGTCTGTCCCGTCATGGTTCCCCCGCGTTGTCGAACAGCATGCCGTCGTCGTAAAGAGGATCCGGTCGCGTGTCTCGACCTGATTGCCGTGGTAATGCCCTGCTGCCACGAGGCGCAGGTTGTGTTCTGCAAAAAGCCCCAAAACCTCTTCGGCATTGATGACGCGATAGGCCTTGGTGCTCGGATTGAACGGGTGATGCACGAAAAGGGCGATCGGCCGCTTTCTCCTGATCTTCTTGAGCCGCCTCTCAAGCCATGCAATACGGTCCGGACGGATGCTGACGTCGCTCTTGTCGCCGTTGCACGAGTCCAGGCCAAGAAACACCCACGCGCCTTCCTCCTCTTGCCAGGTCCCCGGTCCGAAGCATGCCTCGAAGTTGCCGTAGACATCGTCCATGGCCATGCTGACGTCATGGTTGCCGGGAACGGCGTAGAAAGGCTTTTCAAGCCCTGAGAGCACGGTGCCTCCAAGCTTTAGCTCAGACAGTTGACCTGAGCTCGCGATATCCCCGAGCACCACCGTGCAGCAGACGCGCGGGTCGGCATTGATCTGCTGAACAGCCCGTCCGACGATGCTTGCGCTGCGCACGTCTAGAAGGTGCAGGTCGCCGATGGCAGCGACGGTCAGTACGCGGCTGCGGTCTCTGTTCCACGGCCAGATGTTGATGCCTGCCCGCGCCGAGGCGGCCGCCCCCATTGCCCCGAGAACGCCCATGAATTGTCTGCGTGTGAAACGCACTGCGCTTCCTCCCTCCATTGAAAACCAAATCCCCCCGGTCTACCTACCCGCCGTGAAGCTGTTCCGCCAGGATGCCCCGCACAAAACGTGTGTTTTCCTCGATTTGATCGCGATATTTCGGAAACATACCTACGACCATAGCGTCTTGCGGTTTAATGTTGCCCAGAACCGTTCTGAGCGTTTCGCGTACTTGAGCAGGCGATCCGCACAGTCGGCTTGCCCCAAACACTTTGAAGACCAGACACGTTTTGCGGGTGGCACGGACCCGCTCGAGCATCGGGAAACGGTCGCTGTGGTCAAAATACTCCTCGACCATCTTACCGGACACGATGGCGCTTTCTCTGCCAGGCTGGCTGAGGTTGTACATCGAGGCCATATAAAAGTCGAGGTCCCAACCTTCTTCCTCGGCAAGATCGATAACCTGGGGCATGTGCGTTCCCAGCCCCGTCTGCACACCGGTGTCACGAATGGCCTTCAAGAGATCCCGAACCCTATCCATTTGCCCATCGAGATAATACCGATCCGTGTACGTTCCGTGCACGTACACGCCAAGGCACCCGAAGGCGGCTAACTGGCGGACGTGTCCATCGAGGTCGCGCAGTTCGGAAGCTGTCTGGGCGATGAAATGCATGGTTCCGCCTTCAGCCCAAAACTCGCGGATGCACGCCTGAATCAGGACGTCGCCCCGGGCCTGCACGGTGTTTATCCCTCGGTTTTGCGCCTCGAAGAGCGTTTTCTTTATCTGCTCGACGGTATAAAACGCCTCCATATCGGCGCTCATCGCTTTCGAAAAGTGCGAATTGCCCCGAAACGGATTGCCGCCGATAATGAGTCTGCTCACCTGCTTGCCGCCGAAAGGGACCGTCGGAAGCCCATTCATTTGCGCGTACTCCGGTTTCAGCACTTCCTCTATACGCAGGAAGATGGAGTATACCATGGCAAGAGCTGGTTCCGAAGCGCAAGTACCGCGCGAGATGCCCAGTCCTGCGCGGCTCTGCTATCATGCGCTGCCGAACAAGCGAAACCAGGACGGCCATGCTCCATGCGCATCGTTATTGCACCTGACTCGTTTAAAGAATGCGCCTCCGCCCTCGAGGTTGCCAAGGCTGTCGCGCTTGGATTTCGCCACGTGTTTCCAACAGCGGAGATCCTACTGTCGCCCATGGCCGACGGCGGCGAAGGCACGGTAGACGCCTTGGTCGCCGCCACCGGCGGCAGCAAGCTCTACGCCGAAGTCACAGGACCGGTTGGCGAACCCGTTCAGGCCGCATACGCTCTTTTGGGCGACGGCGAGACAGCCGTCGTCGAAATGGCAGCAGCATCAGGCCTCGCCCTTGTGCCCCGCGACCGGCGCGACCCACGTTATACAACGTCCCGCGGCACGGGCGAGTTGATCCGCTGCGCCCTGGACGCCGGCGTCAAACGGATCATCGTGGGACTAGGCGGCAGCGGAACAAATGACGGCGGCGCTGGGATGGCGCAGGCATTGGGCTACCGGCTTCTCGACGATACCGGGCACGACTTGCCCCCCGGTGGCGCCGCGCTATACCGGCTCAGCCGAATTGATGATCGAGACAAACACCCTCGCCTTGACCACTGCCTGCTGCAGGTCGCCTGCGACGTCGTCAATCCCCTGTGCGGACCTCATGGGGCGTCCCACACCTACGGACCACAGAAAGGCGCATCCCCCGAGGCCGTCGAGCAATTGGACGCAGCTCTCCGGCATTTCGCTGCGGTCATCGAGGCGCAACTTGGCGTAGCCGTCCTCGACACGCCCGGGGCGGGCGCCGCCGGCGGTCTGGGCGCGGGCCTGATTGCCTTCACTGGCGCACAACTGCGGCCGGGGGTCGACCTCGTGGCTGAGGCGATTGGGCTTTCCAGTCAGATCGCCAAAGCGGACCTGGTAGTGACCGGCGAAGGCCGGCTGGACGGGCAGACAATCCACGGCAAAACGCCGGCCGGCGTCGCACGGATCGCCAGAATGCATCGTGTTCCTGTGGTGGCGATCGCAGGCGCCCTCGGCAAGGGTTACGAGACTGCTTACGAGGCAGGGATCAGCGCCGCATTCAGTCTCTGCCGCAGCCCGATGACGCTCGACGAGGCCATAGCTCATGCCTTGCCCTTGTTGAGCGAAACGGCCGAAGCCGTCGCTCGGCTCTGGATGGCGGGAAGGACAACGCATGAGGCCTGAGTTCGCAGGGCTTGCATTTCGCGACGTCGAGAGCGCAGAGAAACGCCTCGACGTCGTCATCGGAAATGAAGATCGCGCCGCTGCGGAAAACCTGGCTGCTGCTTTGTCTGAAATACATGACCCTGACAAAGCGCTCCTCCGTCTCGAGCATTTATTCGAGATCGTGAGAAGCCAAGGGCTTCAGAGGGACCTCTTGGGGGGTGCGCCACGCTATGCGCGCATGCTTGCGAGCATTTTCAGTCAGAGCCAGTTTCTCACCGACATCGCCTTCAAGAACCCGGAATACCTCCTATGGCTATGGGAGGAGACAGACCTCGATCGCCCACGGAGCCGCACGGAAAGGATCGGCGAACTGCAGGCCCAGCTAGCCGCGCACAACAGCTTCGAGGCACGTTGCCGTTCGATGCGCCGGTACCGGCGCCGCGAGATCTTACGTATCGGCGTGCGCGACCTGTTCAGCCACGCTCCCATTCCCTCCATCACCGAAGACCTCTCCAACCTGGCTGACGCGGTGTTGGAGGCGGCCCTTGCCAGCGCAGCCCCTGAGGTGTCAAGACGCTACGGGGAACCCATCGGACAGAGCAGCTCGCCCGCCACCTTCGCTGTGCTGGCCCTCGGGAAGCTCGGGGGCCGCGAGCTGAACTTCAGCAGCGACATTGATCTGCTATTCCTTTACTCCGAAGACGGCGAGACGCGCGGCGGCGCCATGGGCCAAACCAGCAACGGCGAGTACTATCAGAAGCTTGGAGAGCGTCTCATCAAGGCCCTGGCCGAACAGACCGAGGAAGGCCACATATTCCGCGTCGATATGCGGCTGCGCCCTCACGGCAAGACCGCGCCTCTTGCGATCAGTCTTGAGACCGCCGCAGATTACTACGGCAGCTTCGGACGCGCGTGGGAGCGTCAGGCCCTCATCAAAACGCGCGCCGCCGCCGGCGATCTCGAACTGGGCAACCGCTTCATCGAGCAGACGCGGCCCTTCGTTTACCCCCGCTATTTCGACGATGAGACCCTCGAAGAGGTGTTGGACATCAAACGTCAAGTCGAGGCTCAGGCCGGCAAGCGGGGACAATTCGACACGGATGTCAAGCTGGGCCTCGGCGGTATCCGCGATATCGAGTTCACTGTCCAGATGCTGCAATTGCTTTACGGGGGCCGCATCGCCTCCTTGCGGCACGCCAACACTTTGGACGCCATCGCGGCCTTGGGCGATGCCGGGCTTCTCCAGCCGCTTGAGGCAACGGCTCTGGCCCACAACTACCAGTTCCTCCGGCAGGTCGAACACCGTCTCCAGATCGAGGGCGCCCAGCAAGTGCACGTGTTGCCGGAATCGCTTGAGGCACTCGATGAATTTGCAGGCCGCCTAGGATATCCTTCCGGCAGCTCCTTCATGGCGGACTACCGCGACAAGACCCTTGAAAACCGCCGGATTCTCACCCGCTTCATCGAGAAAGAAGGCGCCGGGACCCTCTGGGTAACGGATTTACTTAACCCGAACTCGGATGGCGCAGCGGGACTCGAACGGCTGGCTCAACTTGGATTTCGCGACCCCCAACGCGCACGGGCCGAGCTTCTCGATCTGCTTCTAGGACCCGAAGAACGACCGCATCAGTCCAATGCACGCCAGACCTTCCGGAGCATTGCGCCGCGTTTGCTGCAAGCCTTAGCCGAAAGCACCGACCCAGGCGAAAACCTCGTACGGTTGAGCCAGATCCTCGCAAAAGTCCGCACCTCAGCAACGTTGTATGGAGTGCTGAACGAGAATCCGGAGTTATCCGACTATCTCGTCACCCTCGTTGGGAACAGCCAATACCTAACCCAGATCCTGATTCGCGATCCGGGTCTGTTCGACACCTTTGGCATACCCGGCGCGCTCGATCGTGCTCCGACTCGCGAGGAACTCCAAGACGAGCTCGATGGGCTTCGTACAGCCTACGACAGCGAGGCGGCCGTCTATCGACTGCATGACGCCGAGACGGTCCGCATCGGCATGCGCGATCTAATAGGTAGAAGTACCGTACAAGAGGTGGGTGCTGCATTGACGCTGCTCGCGGAGGTCTGCATCGGCCATGTTCTCGAACAGGCGCGCCGTAAGACCGCTGACCGTTTTGGGACGACCGGCGCTCCCTTCGCCGTGCTGGGTCTAGGCAAACTCGGCGGCCGCGAGCTCGGCTACGGCAGCGACCTGGACCTCGTATTTGTATACGATAACGAAGCAAAGACCGAGACCGGCATATCTTCCAACGAGTATTCCGCCGCCGTTGCATCCAAAACCATCAAGGCGCTGAAAGAACCCACCCGGTACGGCGCTCTCTATGATGTTGACGCACGGCTCCGTCCCGACGGCGCCCGAGGCATGCTGACAATAGGCGTCTCCCGGCTGCGCGATTACTACGCGCACGAAGCCCAGGCGTGGGAACGTCTCGCCCTCATCAAGGCCCGGGCCGTAGCAGGCGACCTCGCTTTCGCTCAAAAGGTGGAAACTGAGGCCCGGAACCTTGCGCTGGCCAGACCCCTGACCCGCGACGAGATCGGCCAGATCATCGCGATGCGCCAGAAACTGGCTGATCAGGCCTCGCCACTGGACCTGAAAAAACACACGGGCGGCATCATCGAGATCGAATTCGCCTTGCGCATGCTGCAAATGCAACACGCCGCCGACAACCCAGCGCTGCGCGTTACGGACGTGACCCGCGCCGTCGACGCCCTCTCCCACGCGGAGGTCCTCTCTCGCGAACAGGCGCGCACTCTGCTTGATTCCTACTTGTTTTTTCGGCGCGTCGAGAACCGCATCCGGATCATGCATGGCCGGTCCGGCAGCGAGTTGCCCGAGAATCCTGAGGAACGCATCGGCCTCGCCCAGCGCCTCGGTATCGAAGGCGACCTCGCGGACATCGTTGAGAAACACAAGCGCAGGGTTTCCCTTGTGTATCAGGAGGTTGTCACGAGGCTCCAGAGACAGTAGCACGGAGTCTCGCGCGTGCAGTTCCCTCTTGGAGACAATCAGCATCCGCCCCTTACGCTAGGCGCCAACGCGGCAGGATCGCCTTCAGGGCAGGACGAGAATCCTCGACGTTCCGCCTATAAAGGACCCTCATACGATAGGGAACCGCACGACGGATGCAATACGCCCTTTGCTCCGACCCGGCTGTACGTAAAAGCCTATCTGGCCTGCCTCTGTCCCTTCACAGCGTCCATGAAAGCCCGTGTCTGCTTCGTGACAGCCAAGACCTGGCGCAGGATGAATTGACACGTCTTTGGGGAATAGCCGAGAGCGCATCCGGCTGCAAGGACCGCGCCGGTTGCCAGGAAAGGCCGTTGCTTCACGATATTGGGCAGATCCAGACCCGCAGCGGCTTCCCGCACCCTTCGACGAGCTGCGGCTACAGGGTCTTGAGCATCCACGTTACCCGCCCGGTTTTTCAGGCGCTCTAGCGCCTCGCTTTGAGGATGCCTACCCATACGAGGACGCCCCCTACAATAAGGGCCACCGCTCCCGTCAGTAGAGATGCGATAGCCAGCGGAAGCACAGCCGCGAGCGCGATGAATATGGCCGCCAACGCCAGACCGAGCGCACCAATCAAGCACAGAGCACCTGCCCACAAAAGGAGTAGAGCGCCCGCCAAACTGGCAAAACCCCTTCTTGTGGCGTGCAGCTCCGCCTTGATCAGGTCTATCAGCGACAGTATCAGTTCTACAACAGCTGTCACGGTTTACTTACCCGACAACAGCTTCCCAAGGACAAGGCCAGCGCCAAAAGCCAGTGCCAGGCTTGTCAAGGGTCGTTCCTCAATGACTTGCTGAATGCCTTCCGCCGTTTCAATGCCCCGCTTGCGCGCGCTCTGATAGGCGTCCCCGAGCTGATCGAGACGTTGTTCGAGCTCCGCGCGGGCCCGATCGCGTGCCACGCCCGCCCCCTGTTTCGTGACCTCCTTAACGGATCCGATCAATTCACCCAAGTCACGGCGCAGTTTCGTCAGGTCCTCGCGAAGAGCGTCAACGTCATTTCGGAGGTCCATTGCTTCTTCTGCCATTGTCTGGACTCCTTACTCGGTCTTTTCTATATATCCCTTACCGCTTTTGACCACCATAACGGTAACGCGCGCTCCGTTCTGGTTTATTCTACCGGCGCTGCGCGATGCCTGCAGATGCTTTCGGAGTCTTAAGGGGTTGCCAACCCGCTTCGTTGAGCGTAGCATAAACAGTCGGGTCTTACAAAGCGAGAGTCTGCAAGCGATACGAGAGGGGGCGCCATGCGCAACAACACAAGCAGCAAGCGGAAACAGTATGACTGCAAGGATAGAGACCTTCCCGCGTTAGCGGAAACGACGTCGGGAACCCCGCCTCAGCAACCGCAACCTTCCCAAAAACGAGGTCTTTCCCCATGGGTCATCGTCCCGATCTGGGTCATCGCCCTGATCATGGCGGCGCCCATAGTGCTTTTTGGATTACAGGCGCTCTCTTGCGCGGGCTTTTTCGCCGCCACAACCATCCCGGCCGTGACACGGGCACGCGAGGCCGCGGTCAGGGCGTCCTGCGCCAATAACCTTAAGCAGGTTGGCCTCATCTGCAAAATGTTCGCTGCCGAGCACCAAGGCAGTTTCCCACCCATGTCGCCCATGCCCGGCAATCTGATGCTGGACCCTGGCGCCATATCCGGCGAATACCTGACTGATGCGAGTATTCTCGTCTGTCCCGGTGATGACACAGCGGTGCCCGAACAAGCCGATCCCTACAACGACCACAGTTACTGGTACCTGGCCCATGCCGTGACGAACGAAACCGAGGGCTTGGCGTTGATGCGCGAGTACGACCGGGTGATGTCCGCCGGCGGCGACGTGAACCAGGATTTCCCCGTGGCAGCGGGCGAAGGGACAAACGGCGGCGACGTCTTGTTGCGTTTGAAGGAGGACCCGGCGCCTGGCCCGATGCAGAGTATCCCCGTCATGTTCGATCGGCCCGGCCATCATGTGCCTGACGGCGGCAACGTGCTCTACATGGACGGCCATGTCGAGTATGTCGAAATGGGCGCGAAGTTTCCCATGACGCAGGCTTTCATTACAGCCCTCGAATCGCTGGACCGATACCAGGCTGAGGCACTTACTCCTTCGCCCTAGCTCTGATGGCGCTGACAGTGCCATACGGATGACCGACAGAGCATCCATCTAACGAAATACCCCTCTTCTAGCTTGACCTGCGCCGGGCCGGCAGGCAGAATTCTCCTCACCGACAAATCATCATGAAACAGACTGAAAAGGTTCGCCACATGTTCCAGTCCATGCTTACGGCGGTCGTCTTATCTGTTTTACTTACGATTCAATTGGGCACGGCCTGCGCAGCGGAATCTCAAGAGAGCGGCCCCGAGTACCCGCCCGTTCCGCCCGGAGAACGCCTGGTCGGAATTGCCTACACCAACTGGCACCGGGACGTCCCCTGGCATCATGTGTGGGGTACGCCGGAACTAGGTTATTACACGTCGTTTGACCGCGAGGTTATCCGGAAACACGCTGCGTGGCTCCACGATGCCGGCGTAGATTTTGTCTGGCTCGACTGGTCCAACAACGTCGATTACTTCCCGGGCGAGGGCGGCGAAGGCAGCGGCCAAGAAACCATCGAAAAGAGTACGCAGATCCTCTTCGAGGAGTATGCCCAAATCGAGCGCCGACCCAAGATCAGCATTTTCCTCGGCGTAACGGGCGCGCCCGAGGCAGCGGCCGACGGACGCCTCCAACGCAAGGCCGATCAGGTCTACGACATGTATGCTTCTCACCCCATCTACGGCCCGCTGATGCAGCAGTATCTCGGCAAGCCGCTCCTGGTCGTCTACGTCAACACGCCCTCGCCGTGGCAGAATGGGACGCCAGACTGGGACGACACGCGGTTCACGGTTCGGTGGATGACCGGTTACGTCACCGAGCAGACCAATCTGCGCACGGATGGCCTCGTGAGCAAATACGGTTACTGGTCCTGGGAGGATCGGGGCAAGCAGACCTACACGGTGCATAACGGGCGCCCGGAATCGATGGTGGTTGTGGCCAGTTGGCGCCAGCAAGCTCGTCCCGGCGACCCAGGCTACATCGCCGCAATGGGCCGGCGCAATGGCGAGACGTTCCGCACACAGTGGGCTCGGGCCCGCGAGATCGGCCCGAAGTTCGCCATGGTCGTGTCGTGGAACGAATGGACTACGGGCGAGCAGCCCAGTGCCGAGGTAAGCAAGGACATCGAGCCGTCCAAAGAGCACGGACGGCTTTACCTGGATCTCCTAAAGGCGGAAATCGCCAAGTTCAAAAGCAAGGAGTAGATCAGGGCGTCGGTGGTCTGATCAGGACGGGAAACAACACATGGGAAAGCGCCTGGGAGAAAAAGCAGAAGTGGCAGTGCGTCTGCGTCGTATAGTAGTCTGCTGCCTTGTGGCCGGACTTGCCGGCTGCGATACCATCCCATTGCGCAACCAGCCCCTCGATCACTACGAACCGGACGCCGGTTATCTTTACCGGAATATTGCGCCCGGCGACCATAATTCCGACAGTCTCTTGGTCGTCCTGACGTTCTCAGGCGGAGGAACACGGGCAGCGGCGTTGTGCTTCGGCGTCCTTGAAGTCCTCCGCGATACGCCCATCACTTGGGAAGGAGAACAGCGCACGCTTCTTGACGAGGTGGACGTCATCTCCTCGGTGTCGGGAGGAAGTCTGACGGCGGCCTATTACGGGCTGTTCGGCGACCGGATCTTCGAGGACTTCCCCGAGAAGGTGCTCTATCGTGATATTCAGACCAACCTGATCAAACGGCTCTTCCAGGTCCAAAACTACTCGAAGCTGGCCTCGCCTTTCTACGGACGCACCGATTTGATGGCGGATGACTTCTCGCGTCTGGTTTTTGACAAGAAGGATTTCGGCGATCTCCTGGCCCGCAACCGTCGCCCGTTCCTTCTTATCAACGCCACCGACGTGTCGCTCGGGACCCGCTTCGACTTCACGCAACGGCAATTCAATCTCTTGTACTCGGACCTGTCCGTCTATCCTGTCGGCCATGCTGTGGCCGCATCGGCGGCGTTTCCCGGTCTGCTCACGCCCATGACGCTTCGCAACTATTCCAAAGACAACGACTATCAAGTCCCAAAATGGGTCGAACAAGAACTCAGGCAGCCCCATTTGGGCCGGCTCTTCTACCATGAGGCCTTGGGCGCGGAGAGCTACATCGAGCCCGGCCGGCCCTATGTCCATCTCTCCGACGGCGGCGTATCCGACAACCTGGGGCTGTTACCCGTTATACAGCTTCTAAGCGGCAGTTATCCGAGCGACAAAAGCCGGAGCATTCTCATTGATGGAACGACCAAGAAGGTCCTCATCATCACGGTAAACGCCAAGCGCGTCGAAACGGTGGACTGGAACGTCGAAGCCAGCGTGCTCAGCTTATTCAAGGTCTTGTATGTGGCAACATCTTTGCCCCTTGGGAATTTCTCCGATGCCGAAATTGCGTACATGCGTCTTTACCTCCAGCAACTGCGCGAAAAACAAGCCGTCCGCGACAGGCTAAGGGAAACGATGAGCCCCGAAAAGGTAAGCGAGGCATTCCCCGAACTGGCGGTCCCAGACGTCGATTACTATTTCGTCGAGGTGGCTTTTGATTGGGTCGAGGACGACGAAGAACGCGCGTATCTCAACGCCATTCCTACCGCTTTTGAACTCGAGCATGAACAGGTCGACCGCTTGCGCCGGGCCGCAAGAACCATTCTCGACGCGAACCAGGAATTCCATCAAGCCCTCGCAGACCTCCGCTAACCAAAGTCCGGACGCGGAGCGCCGCGTTCCTCCCATGCTTGTCTATGGAATGCGCATTCAAACACCTGATGGGTTTGCCTAGAAAGTCCTTCTGCGGACCTTCCATTACAATCCATTGCACCTCTCAGCACCTTGCCCATATGAAGCGCGCATGCTATGTTCTCCTGCAATGAAAACAAGCGACCTCGACTACGACCTGCCTTCTGAGCTTGTGGCGCAATATCCGAGCGAGCAACGCGACGCGTCGCGCTTGCTCGTGCTGGATCGCGCGGACGGGGCCATCCATGAGGACCTGTTCCAGAACGTTGCCTGCTATCTGCGTCAAGGCGATTGTGTCGTCCTCAACGAGACGCGCGTGATCCGTGCACGGCTTCTCGGCCGCAAAACGACTGGCGGCCGCGTCGAGGTCTTCCTTCTGCGCAAGGAGGCCCCCGCCGTTTGGGAAGCCCTGATCCGGCCGTCAGCGAAGGTGAAACCCGGCGCTGTGATCCATCTGGCCGGCGGCCTGACTGCGACGGCAGGCGAGATTCTTCCGGGCGGACGCCGCCGGATACGGTTCGACAGGCCCGAAGTATTGGCCTATCTCGAGGAAATTGGCGAAGTCCCTTTGCCTCCATACATTCACCGCAAGCATCCGGACGCGAGCGACCTGACGCGCTATCAGACGATCTACGCACGCACGGAGGGGGCAGTCGCAGCGCCCACTGCCGGCCTGCATTTCACGGAGGACGTTTTCCGTTCCCTCGACCAAAAGGGGGTGCGTTCGGCAAGACTGGTTCTGCACGTAGGGTACGGAACGTTCCGGCCCATTCAAACAGAGAAAGTGGAGCAGCACCGCCTCGAACCGGAGGAGTTCGATTTCCCCGAGGATGCAGCACAGGTGCTCAATGAAACGCGCGACGCGGGCGGACGGGTGGTCGCCATAGGCACCACGGTCACCCGTGTGCTCGAGACACAGTACAGCGGAGGACGCTTTCGCCAAGGCCATGGCCGGACTGATCGCTTCATCTACCCGCCCTACGTGTTCCTGGGTGTAGATGTGCTGCAAACCAACTTCCACCTGCCACGATCCAGCCTGCTGGCCCTTGTTTACGCCTTCGCAGGCGCGGAGCTCGTACAAAAGGCTTACGCTTACGCGATCCGGCAGCGGTTCCGCTTCTACTCATACGGCGACGTGGTGCTCATCCGCTGAGCAGAGGGCATTTCGCAGGGGATCACGTCAAGAACGGCGCTGCGCGCCCACCAGCCGGTTGCAATCCACCATCCCGGGACCAAAATTGTCACTGCGTGCCGTTGTACGTCGCGTTCCGTACGCCTTTTCAAGCAGATTCCTGGGCCAACGCCAGACGTAAGCCTCAGTTCTTCAAAGACTTATCTCCTACGCATCAAACTTGGCACAGACGTTGCTCACCTTCCCTTGTTCTGCAAAAGAAGAAAGACGCCCACTGAGGGCGTCCAAGGTGTTGGAAAACCGAGGAAGAATGAGTAGCAGGATCTTAGGTATGGGACGCAAAAAAGGTTTTACGTTGATTGAGTTGATGATCGTGGTTGCCATCATAGCGATTATCGCTGCGATAGCAATCCCAAATCTGTTGCGCTCGCGGATGAGTGCCAATGAAGCGGCGGCGGCGGGCGCCATGCGCACCATCTCCACGGGGGAAGTGGGGTATCAGGCAGCGGCTTTCAGAGACGTTGACGGCGATGGCCTGGGGGACTATGGCAGCCTCGCCAACCTGTCCGATCCAGATGGGGCCGGCGCCACGCCGCCCTATATTGATCAGGTGCTCGGCGGCGGCCAGAAGCAAGGCTACATTTTCACAGTCGTTCTAACGGACGGCGCTGCTGCCGTTCCTCCGGCTTACACCTGCACGGCTACACCGCTCACGCCTG
>CAZBQH010000047.1:0-8425 GCA_964493915.1 uncultured Nitrospiraceae bacterium | reverse complement strand
CCCCTTGCCCACCACGCGACCAGACGCCGACGTCCGTGGAGGATACCCTCAACTTCACCCAAGCGCCCCTCCCAACACCCCACTGCGGCGAAGCCGTTTCGTCCAACAGCTGTTTCGCCAAGTGCCGCTTGACTCCCAGCGTCCGCCGGACGATACTTTCCATAAGCATGTGCCTTGCCGCGTGTTCCCAAAGTCCTGGAAACTTTTGGAAATACAGGACTTGACACATGCTTGTGCATCTTAAAGCTGCACAGATACATGAGACGAACCGGATCGCGTGGTCAATTGTTGTTCACTTCTGACCAATACATGATCGGGTTGTCTGCGCCATGACGAGCTGGGTGCCCGCCCCCCTGCCCTAAGACGTTGCGCCGGAACTAGATACGGTCAAATGGGCAAAATCGTGATTATCGGCACGATATTTGCGTCAACGCACTCATGCGCGGGAGCGCGACCCAATAGGACGGCGCCGGAGCAACGGATTCCTGCTGCGCCTGCGGTCGCCCGCACCGCAATGTGACGTTCTGCTCGCTGCCTTGCGCCGGCGGGCCCCGAAGACCCACGCATGTTGCCACCAGGGAGAGCCGCTTGACGAAGGGACCGACAGACCCGCCAAGGATGGCGAGCGCCTTTCGAACCATGCCAGTTGCGCGCTGGGGGCGGGAGACGAGACAGTGCGCACCGAAGCGCTGTATTTCGGCCCATATTGTGAGCTCCGTCACACCTGCCAACCCGACACCACGAGGGATCAACGCAAAGGCACGAAGGGCGAGCTGCGCCTTCTGCCGCGGACACAGGGAGTTTGACATGCATGCAAGGAGCAACCGGATCCGAACTTGCTGCGGGGCCGTGCTGTTGGGATGGGCGCTGGCGCTCGGTGTCTGCATCTCAGAGGCCGCGGCCCAAAGCCCCATCGGCATATCCTCGATAGACGAACTGCAGCTTATCGGCAACCACCCGGACTACCCACTTGACGGAGACTACGTCCTCACGCAGGACATCGACGCCTCCGGTACGGCCGACTGGAACGACGGCGCAGGCTTTGAACCGATTGGCGAGTATGATTGGCAGCAGCCTGAACTGGCGTTCACCGGCACGTTCGACGGCCAGGGGCATGTGGTTACGGATCTGTTCCTTGATCGGCCTGATGCCGATCAAGTGGGTCTCTTTGGACGCATTGGCGAGGATGGGATGATCCACCATCTCGGCCTGGAAGCCGCCTCGGTGACGGGCGCTGCGTCTCCCACCGGTTCGACAAATGTGGGCGGCCTGGTTGGCAGAAACGAAGGCGCCGTCTCACATTGCCGTGTCGCGGCTGTGGTGACAGGTACGGCGGCATCTGCACATGATATTGTTTATGTCGGCGGCTTGGCGGGTTACAACGGGGGCACGGTATCGGAATCCTACGCGACGGGCGCGGTGACGGGCGACAGATACGTCGGCGGCTTAGCGGGCTACAACGGGGGTACGGTATCGGAATCCTACGCGACGGGCGCGGTCGAAGGGACTGGGTACAGCTTCTGGCTCGGCGGGTTGGTGGGCGACAACTCGGGCACGGTATCCCAGAGCTACGCGACAGGCGCGGTGACGGGCGAGTCTTCTGTCGGCGGGTTGGTGGGCGCCAACTCCTACGGCACGGTATCCGATTGCTACGCGACAGGAGCGGTGACCGGGAGCGGGGATTACGTTGGCGGGCTGGTGGGCTCTAACCACTATGGCACGGTCTCCCAGTGCTACGCGACGGGCGCGGTGACTGGGGAGCGGACCGTCGGCGGCTTGGTGGGCAACTCCTACGGCACGGTATCCCTGAGCTACGCGACGGGAGCGGTGACTGGGGAGCGGACCGTCGGCGGCTTGGTTGGGCAAAACATGGGTTCCGGCTATGGGGGGGTGGTGGCACAGTGCTACGCCACCGGTTCAGTTGAAGGCTACGAAAGTCTCGGCGGCCTGGTGGGTAGGAGCGAAGAAGCCACCGTGTCGCAGTGCTACGCGATAGGGCCAGTTTGCGCGATAGGGCCAGTTGAGGGCCATCCCTACGGATACGTGGGCGGCCTGATAGGTCATAGCAAGGGCAGAGATGTCAGCCATATCAGGTTGGCGTTGGCGAGCTTCTGGGACGTGGATGCGAGCGGCCAAGCGGGGAGCAGCGGAGGCAAGGGCTTGACCACCGCCCAGATGACCACGCGCAGCATATTCGCCAACGCGGGATGGGGCGCCTCGAGCTGGGTCATGGCGGAAGGGGTATACCCCCGTCTTGCGTGGGAACGGCCCGGCGCCGGTCCGATTCCCGAGGCGGCGCCTCTTCCCCTTGCAGGTCGCGGCACGGAGGACGAGCCTTACCTGGTCGCCACGCCCGGCGAATTCGCCCTCCTTAGTTGGCACACGGCGGTCCTGGAGGCCCATATTGAACTGGGGTGCCACTTGGACTGCTCCGGCGTGCTGCTCTACCCCATCGGGGATCTGGGGCCTTTCACCGGCGTGTTCCATGGCAGGGGCCACGTGATACGCAATGCCGCCATCCACCAGCCAGAAAGCGACTATGTGGGCGTCTTCGCGGCTGCTGGCGAGTCTGCGCAAATAGTAGACATATGCCTACAAAGTCTATCTGTCAGCGGGAGGGAGTGTGTCGGCGGTCTGGTCGGCGCTAATATGCCGGACGGCTGGATATCTCAGTGCCATGCGGCAGGGGCCGTTGAAGCCGGTTGGCGCGTCGGAGGCCTCACGGGCTGGAATGGGGGCACCGTGTCGGACTGCTGCGTCACGGGCAATGTGACAGCAAGGCAAGACTGGTGGCCTGAGGATTCGTACCTGTTCCCCCGTTCGGGTGATACAGGAGGCGGCCTGGTGGGTTTTAACTCAGGGTTGGTCTCGCAGTGCGACGCGACGGGGGCGGTGGCGGGCGAGCGGTACGTCGGCGGCCTGGTGGGCCGGAACGGCAGTTCCACCCAGCGGGGCGTCGTGTCGCAGTGCTATGCGTCGGTCACGGTGACAGGGGAATGGGGTATAGGCGGGCTGGTGGGCTGGAATGACGACGAGGTCTTGCAGTGCTGCGCGACCGGCGCGGTTGAAGGCGGTGGGCCCGTCGGCGGCCTGGTTGGGCTGAACCACGGCGGAATCTCGGAGTGCTATGCGACGGGCGCGGTGACGGCCGAGTGGGACGCCGGCGGCCTGGTAGGCGGGAACGAGGGCGATATCTCGGAGTGTTATGCGACCGGCGCGGTGACGGGCGGGTGGGACGCCGGCGGCCTGGTAGGCAACAACCAGGGCGGAATCTCGGAGTGCTATGCGACCGGCGCGGTTGAAGGCGGTGGGTCCCTCGGCGGGCTGGTGGGCTGGAATCTCGACGAGTTCCATGGAACAGTCGAGTCCTCGTTCTGGGACATCGATACGAGCAAGATAAGCGACTCCGATGGCGGCGCCGGTCTGCCGACTGCCCAGATGCAAACGGAAAGCACCTTTACGGACGCAGGGTGGGACTTTGCAGCGGTGTGGTTCATGCTGATTGGCGGCTCCTACCCCTATCTTCTGCAACTGCCCTTCCCTCAACACCAGATTCCTGTACCTGACGTGGTGGGGATGGCGCAGGCAGAGGCGGAGACGGCCCTCGCGGATGCAGGGTTGATCGTCGGCGCTGTGAGCGATCAATACAGCGATGCAGCGCCTGAGGGGCATGTGCTCAGCCAGGCTCCGGCCGCAGGCACAGAGGTCGCGCCGGGCAGCGCGGTGGACCTTGTGGTGTCGCTTGGACCATTGGACTTCGGCATCGCGCAGATGGACCGACTGGTCGGTCTGTCTCTGGGCGGGAACGTGCTCACGTTGGAGGTAGAAGGCCTGACGGCGGACTGCATGGTCTACGTCGGCGAGAAGCCCGGGTTTGTCTTGGAACAGAGCGACGTCGAGGGCGGCGTGCTTGTGGTGGAGACGCCTAGCCAGTGGCCGGGGGCCTACGAGGTCCGCCTCGTCGACGCCGTATCAGGTCAGGAGCACGTGTACCGCGCGCCTTTCCATTACACCGGCAATCCCTTCGAAGAGGGCGTGGACCAGTTCCCCGGCGGAATGCGGCTGGTTCGGGACACGCCCTCGGGCGTATCCACTGCGGGCGGGTCGATGCCGCTGCAAGGCGGTGCGCTTCAGCCCCTGGACTACGAGACGCCGGAAGGCGTGGCGATCCACGTCCCGGTGGAGGCGCTGCCGGAGAACGCGACCCGCGCCTACGTGGTGGCGCGTTCGGCGGGGAGTCTGGCGGACCTGTTCGAGCCGGGCGTGTCCGTTCCCGACGGGCGCAGACCCTGCTCGCCCTATGTGGACGTGCACATCCTGGTCGAGCTCGACGGCAACGGCCAGGCGCTCGAGCTGGAAACGGCGGAGCATCTCCCGGTTGTGCTGCGCTTCCCCCTTCGTCATATGCAGGGCGTCGAGGACGACCTGGACGTGGGGATGATGGCGACCCACCTTGACGAGATGTTGCAGCCCTTGCTGCCCGGGGATCCCGCTCAGATTCTGCCCGTCCACAGCCTGGAGACCTTTGACGACGAGGGGCGGGCTGTCGTCGAGGCCGGTCACTTCACAACCTACGGCGTGCTGGGACCGCTTAGTTTCGGCGACATCAACCGCGACGGGCTGGTCAACGCCGTGGACGTGCAGTTGGTCATCAACGCCGTGCTTGGTCTGGACATCTGGCCGCATGAGGCCGACGTCAACGGCGACGACGCGGTCAACGCCGTCGACGTCCAGCTCGTGATCAACGCGGCCCTGGGGATTCTGTGACGCATCCGACGGCGGAACCCGGGGCATTTCGTTGCGCGGCGGGCCCTGGCAACGAGCGAACCGGCCGCGGCTTAGGGCTGCCGCCACGAGGACAGGAGTGGACTGACTAGAAGCGCCCCAGAGATGAAGGAAGCGGGAGACGCTCGGCAGGATGCAAGTGGGATGGACCCACGACCCTGCTTCCCCTTTCCCGAGGCGCACAACAAAGATCTGGTCGAAGGATCGCGAACGGCCGGTGCGCAAGTCAGTGGAATGCCCATCGATGCCGGAGAACGCAGGCTTGCATACTGGAGAAAGGATTCCTGGGATGGAAGGCGATCAGCCGCCCGATAAGGACCAAGACCAGGCTGAGGCACAACCAGGTCTCTATTCCCTAACCCGGGAATCTGGCGGGTATGCTCTGACCCGCAGGAGCTTTCTCGAGGCCGCCGGGCTACTTGCCGCAGCCGCGGGCGCCTTTGCGCCTGACGCAATAGGCCAACCTGCTAACAGGTTGGGACAAGAACCGGCCGGCAATCTGATGATAGTCCCGCCTGTGCTGCCGGCGTTTCTGCCCCGAGCGCATAGCGGCAGGGTGTCTGAGCTCGCCTTCGACGCAAGCGGAGAGTGGCTGGCATCTGCAGGAAGGGACAAGACTATCAAGCTTTGGTCCCTGCCGGGAGGCAGGCTGGAAAGGGTCCTTACAGGTCATCTTGCCCCGGTACTGACGATCGCCTTCAGTCCTGACAACAAGCTTCTGGCATCGGGAAGCAACGACAGTACCGTAAACCTCTGGGCCTTTCCGCAGGGATGGCTAAGCAGAACGGTTGCCGAGCAGAGCGGAAGCGTAACGGCCGTGGCGTTCAGCTCTGACGGGCGCACCCTGATCTCAGGAAACGACGACGGCGCCATCGTGCTCTGGCCTTTGCCGTCTTGCACTTCCCGTACGGTTCTGACCGGCCATAGTGGCCCTGTGAACGCCCTTGCCATCAGCCCTGACGGCGAGTTGGCCGCGTCGGTTGGCAATGACTCGACGGTCAGGCTGTGGTCACTTCAAGACGGGGCGGTCAAGGCGGTTCTGACCGGGCACAGCGGTCCTGTGTCTGCCGTATGCATCAGCCCGGACGGGGAGCGTCTAGCCTCGGGGAGCATGGATGGAACCTGCAAGACCTGGACGCTCCCTGACGGGATTCCGAAGTCTACGCTTTCCGCACATAGCAGTGGGGTGAGTGCTGTGGTCTTCAGTCCGGACGCAGCGTCCTTGGTCTCCGCAAGCTGGGACCGAACTCTGCGGATTTGGCACGCCCTATCTGGACAGCGCCGTGGCCTATTGTCGGGACACAACAGCCCCGTATCGGCCGCCGCGATATCTCCTGACGGGAAGCTGCTGGCCTCGGGCGATGCAGAGGGAAAGATCGTCCTCTGGGACTTGGGGCGGCCGGACCGTCGTTGGGTATTGTTCGACCCGGCGACCTTCGACGATCAAGTGAGCTTCCGGGGCTACGACAACAGGGAGTCCGTCATCGCATCCTCCCTGTGCACCTGCGACGTCGTCTGTACCTGCAATAGCGTCTGGCTCCCTGCAACGGTCACCGTTCCAGCCGGAACGGTCTGCGTCTGCAACACCATCACAGTTGGACCTCTTAAGAGGGGTGGGCTCTCGACCGTCCGCACGACGCGGATCCGCGAGGGAGCCACGTGTGTTTGCGACCAGATATGCACATGCAACACGATCTGCACGTGCAACACGATAATCACAAATCAGCCGAGGCGGCCGAGACCGTCGACACCAGCGCCGAAGCGCGGCATTGGAACTGTGTGCACCTGTGACAAGATATGCATCTGCGACACCGTACCCAGTGTAGGGCGAGTCCGGTAGAAGAGTGAGAAAGAGCCCAGGCGGCGCATCTGCGCCTTGACGAGGGTGGCCATGGAAGTATACGCCATTCCCTTCCAGAAAGGGTTTGTTATTTATAAGCCAAGGAGGCGCCTGGCTTTCATCGGCAATGCCGCCCTTGTGAGATACGTTGAGCTGCGCGGATCTCCCGCCGTTCCGGAGGACCCCGAGGTTGAGCGCTTCCTTGAGGCAGTGCGTTTCGACGAGCCGTGTCTGCCCTGTGAGACCGTCCCGTTGTGTGGAGACGGCCCCAGACCCAGACATGCAGTGTTGCTCATGACCAACCGGTGCAATCTTCGCTGCGTATACTGCTACGCAGACGCTGGAGCGGCACAGGAACCCGCAGAGTTGGACTGGGCAACAGCGCGATCGGCCATCGATTATGCCCTTGAAAACGCCCAAGAAGACGGCATGCCGCCGTCGCTCACCTTCCACGGGGGCGGCGAGCCGACCATGCACTGGGACCTCCTTGTCCGAGCGGTCGACTATGCACGAAGCCGCGATCCCCGTACGCAGGTCTCGATGAGCAGCAACGGAATCTGGTCCTCTTCACAACGAGAGTTCGTATGCAGACACTTTAGCAGCGTGAGCCTCTCGATGGATGGGATCCCTGCCGTCCAGAATCGGCAGAGGCCCCTCGCAGGGGGAGGTCCATCGCACGACGCAGTGATGGAGAGCATTGAGGCATTGGACCTTGCAAGCGTTGACTACGGGATCAGGATGACGGCCCTCGAGGAATCCGTCGATTCTCTGCCCGAAAGCATCGCATTCATCTGTCAAGTCAGCAAAACAAAGACTGTTCAGATCGAGCCCACCTTCACCAGCAGCCGCGGCCGCTATGCCGACATTTCCAGCCAGTTCGCAGACCTCTTCTCCCAAAACTTCATGGCCGCTTGGCGAATCGGGCAGCACTTGGGCTGCCAAGTGTACTACTCGGGGGCGCGTCCGCATGCGATCACGGCCATGTTCTGTCAGGCGCCGATCAAAGCGCTCGTCGTGACTGCAGACGGGCGGCTCGTAACTTGCTTCGAGATCTCGAGCGGGACAAGTTTGGCGGCCTCTCGATTCTTTGTGGGACGCATTCGCGACGGCCGCGTCGAGTATGACCGTGCCGCACTGGCGTCATTTTTGGAAGAACAACAGCGCCGCCGAGAGGAATGCGTTGATTGCTTCTGCTATTGGCACTGCGCCGGGGACTGCGCGACACGCCGACCCGTCTCTGGCCAGCCTCGAGACGGCAGGTGCCGGGCTACCCGCAACATCACACTTGGCCTGCTCCTCGCATTCATGGAAGAAGGCGGCGGCGTCTGGCAAGGGCTCGTTCAAAGCGGCGATGCAGCAAGCCCGATGCCGCCCCCGGCCAGCTTGCGTGACGGGAGTGAGGCAGCGCTAGAGGACTACGGGCCATGAGAGTGTTCAAAGCTGAACCAATCGAGCAGATCTTGGCCTCGTCCCATTCCCTGAGAGGCTATTGCGACATCGAGAAGTCCTTAGACGGCGCCGTCCTAGGGGGCAGGGAAAAGGACCTGGCTCCCGGAAGTCCCTGTGCGGCGGATACCTCAACAGGAAGGCTCTGAACCATGATGTTTGTCTGTCCCAGCTGCAACAGTGCATTGCGTGTCCCCGACAAACACGCGGGTTTGACTGGTAGACCCTAACGTTGCATAACGGGCGGAGGTTTTCGGCTGGTTTGGGGGATTTTCATGCGACTTGTTGAACCGCGCTGAGGTACTGAACGATGTCTTGTTGTACCTTGTGGTTTGGGGTCATGCTGAGGGTGAG
>CAZBQH010000046.1:0-10364 GCA_964493915.1 uncultured Nitrospiraceae bacterium | reverse complement strand
TTTACTGGACTTCACTTGCGGTGGCCTTTCCTAAGTTGGGTACCGGGTTGGGTACTACACCTCTTTTACCCAATAGAGACGGGCCGCCGCAAGCTTTTTAGAGCGCTTGCAGCCAGGTTGTTATGCAATCATGGGGTTTTACTTACATAAACGCCACGAGGAATGGAAACGTGCGTTGCGTGACTAACCATATCCTTCCCGGTGCGAGACTTGATAGACCTCGGGTGTCTTCCCGTCCACGATTCAGTATTTGCCTCCGCCCTGGCTCGTCTTGCCTTCACAGCCGCATATTCCTATAATTATCCGTGCGGAACGGTCGGTTCTGCAGGCACAAAGGACAACGACAACGCGGACTGCGCGGCATGAAGGGGCATAGGGCTGGTTTGATATCTATAGTGCATATTTCTCTAACTATCCCGCTCGTATTTTCCGCAAGCACGTCTCCCGCGTCTGGCGGCCCTTCAGGTTTCAGCGCGGTTGTTTACCGCGAGGGAACGCAGGTGTTTGCGGTGGACGGGACGGGCGCACCTCTTGAGGAAGGCTTGGCAGAGACCGATTCGACGCGCGTTATGCAGGCTGCTGTGCAAGCCTGTGGCGCAGGCGGCGAGGTGCGGGTGACGGCGGGAAGCTATCAACTGTCTGCGCCGGTCGTCATTGACTTGCCATGCACGCTGTCGGGCGAAGGCCGTTCCACGGTGCTCGTGCCTCCGGCCAACGACTTTGCCATTCGCATGATGCGAACCGACCGTAGCCCCACCATAAACGACTGGGTCTGGGCATCGGAACGCGACGAAATACCCGAGTGGCTCACCGACTTGTGCGGCAAACGTCTCTACGGGGTCCACGTCCGGGATCTTGCCATCGTGGGCATGGGACAAGGCAAAGGCATCTACTTGAATGAGGTCACTGAGTGCAGTTGCAGCAATCTGGCGATCCATGGGACCTACGATGGCGCGGCGATATATGCCGACTCGACGGTTATGGAGTCCGTCTTCCGCGACATTGTCTGTTACGCGAACGGCAGCATCGAGAACCGTGAAGCGACCTTCGTCATCGCCTCGCAAGACACGGGCGACGCGAACAACAACCTGACTTTTGACCGTATTCACTCCCTATTGCCTAACTATGTGGGCGTTCAGGTCGGTACGGACAAGGCCCAGAATCCCCGGCTCATCTATTTCACGAATTCGTTCTTTCACGGGTGGTTGCCTCTCGAACGCACTGCGCCCTACGACCATTTCATCATCAAGGGTACTTCCCCCTACCGGGGCGTATACATTACCGACTCGCGCTTTACAATCACACAACAAGGCCAAGCGCTTTTGCACGTTCAGGCCGGTGCTGTGCGTGTAGCCGGCTGCAGTTTCGATGGAGGGCCCTCCACTGCTATTGCCGCCGATCCCGCGACCAAGCTCGTGTTAAGTGAGAGCTTCTTTCAGGATCGTACACAAGGGCCCGCCGCCGTCACGGTGCGCGGCGCCGACGCCGTCATAAGCGGCAACTTTTTCGGGAAAGCGCAAACAGTCTTTCTGGATACCCCACGTTCCGCTATCATCGCAGGCAACCGTTTCTATTCACTGAAGACGGACTCACTCGGCATCGTTGGTATCGATACCTCCGATCCCCGGCTCCAGATCTCCCACAACGTCTTTTCCGCTGAAGCGGCGCCAGAGTAGGCGCTGAGATGAGGAAGTCCATGAGATCCATCGATTCGTTTCCTGGCAGTCCATCTGAAATCACCAAAGCCTTCCAAGAGTAGAGCGGGACACAGAGGAGCTTCCTATGTTAGGGAAAGCTCGGTCGAACACACGCCTCTGTCTGACACTGTTCTTCCTACTTGTCGTTCCCTCGTGGTCGGGGCGTGCGGAGAATGCACACAGCTATCGGAAGGGCAGTCACGACGCTTATGTTTCGGGCACTCTAGCCTCGCCAACGGATGCAGAATGGCGAATGGGAACAGCGCTCCTCGAAATCACCGTAATCCTGAAAGACGGTCGCTTTGGCATGTCGTCCTTCTTGGACAAGGCGGTCTCCCCGCCAAAGCAGTACCTGCCATCGGATGGAAGCGCCCTGTTTCGCTTCGAGATCGATGAAAGTACCCTGACGGGCTTGGAGGGGGAATGGCAGCTTGAATCGCAAGGAGTTTTCGAACTGGACCAAGGCGAACTCCAGCTTGACATAGCAACCAGGCGGTTAAATCTCATCGTAGGATCCCATTTTATTCTCTATCCAGAGACATCCATCGTCAGGCACTGGACGTCCGTACGCAATGCTCGTTCCGAGCCAGTCTCGGTCAACAATCCCCATTTCCTCGTCCTCACTCTCCTCGGCCCTGACGCGCAGGGAGCTACGACGTTCGGCTGGTTCACTGGGGCGTATCACGACGCGGATAGCCAACGTCTGATTACCGAGCCGCTCCACACTGAGTACGAACGTGCGTTTGCCTCGTATTATGCGGGCGCGGGCCACATGCCGCTGATGCTTCTGCACGACCCGCAACAGAACTGTGGTATCTACTGGGGGTGGGACTATCTCGGGCCCTGGACTGGCGCCGCCGCCACCGCCGAGACCAACTGCTTTCATTGTGGCCTCCAAACATCGCAATTGAGGCGGGTTCTCCAACCGGACGACCGAGTCGCGTTGCCCCGGGTTTTCCTCGGCACCTTCCGTGGCGATTTGGACGATATGGGCAACTCCGTTCTTGACTGGCAATACCAGTACTACTGGAAACACAAGGATCCTGCGTACTTCGCCCAGCCGCGGCTGGCTGTTGATTTCCCCACTCCCTGGGTAGGCACTGGCGGCACCGAGGAAAACTGGAGCTGTCGGCTTGCGCTGGACCTCTACTTTATGGACCTGGCTCGATACATGGGCGCGGGCGTCCTATGGGACGACGCGGGATGGTATGACGAATGGGGTTCATGGCGCGGCCCCGAGTGGGGCGAATTGACGCCCTACCTCCAGCGTCACGACATGCGCTTCCTCGTCTGGTTCCCGACATTCATGTGCTATCCGGGTTCTCGGGCCATGGAGCATCTTGGCGTAGAGATCGCCCTCCCCGACGGCAATCCCTCGTACGAGCATGGCATCGATCAATCGCAGCCCGCGGCCACCGCGTGGCAACGCGACTTGCTGGACGAAAAGGCGGCACAGTGGGGCGACTTTCAATGGCGATGGGACGGAGCTCCAGGATGGGGCTTGGACCCCCTGGCAGCCGACCAGGAGTTCCGGACGCTCGTTCGAGCGTTCGTGACAGACCACCCCGGATGCGCCATCGACGCCGGGAGCGCGGGCGGCGCCAGTTGGATGGGTGTGGATTTGGCGGGCTTTGCCTGTTCATCCGAGATGACCGACGGCCAGGGTGTAAGGGACTACGCCGGCTATCACTCCTCTATGTTGATTCCGCCGGATCTGCCGCACTGGATCATCTTGGCCGCTCGTGACAAGGAGCCCCGAAAGCGCTACAGCATCAATAGGGACCGTGCCCACCTTCGAATGCATCCCGTGTGGTTCGGGGATCCCGGTACGACCGTTCCCTACTGCAAGCATAACAAGGCAGAGGATTTCCCGGCCGATGAGATCACGGCGCTGCGCCCACAGAGCTTCCCGGACATCGAGCAGATACGGCATGACTGGGATCTATACCGGTATCTCCACCACCAGGGTGTTGTCGGCCGCTGGTCTCACGTCTTCCGACCCCTGGTTGCGGGCGACGACCCTGTCCTTTACTTCCAGCGCATGAATCGCGATGGGATGAAGGGCGTGGTTCTCACGACCCGCTCATGGGAAGAACCAGAGCGCATCCCCGAGGGCCCCGTCACGCTCTTCCCAAAGGGCCTGCATCCAAACACGCACTACGCCGTGAGCTTTGACTTGGATGCCCGCACTGAGAATGGCACCGGGGACGAGTTGATGACAGAGGGTATCCGGCTCAATCCGATCCGCCCCGGCGAGATCATGTTCCTGAATCTACCTGGGCGCCCGGGGTCGGGAAGGGACCAGACACCGCCGTCGCCGCCTCGTCACGTCACCCACCAGCGCGCCACTTATGTCTATACGCAGGGGGCGGCAGTCGAATGGGAACCCGCGGAAGACGACAACTGGCTTTCCGGCTACGAGGTGTTCCGAGTCGGCCCCGACGGCGGGGAAGTGAACCTTGGTAGAGTCTCGAGAGGCACCTTCCTCTTCGACCGCTCGGAGCCGGCTCGCGACCTGGAAGCCTGTCGCTACGAAGTCTGCTCGATTGACGGAGATGGAAACCGGTCCCCTCGTGTTGCCTCCCGCGGCTTGCCCGGCGAGCCCGAGACCCACTTTGCGTTCAGCGGGTTTGCTGGCACGCAAGGCTACCGTGGATGGCACTACGAGTGGTCCTTGGATGGCGAAACGTTCAAGCCCTTGGCGTGGACTCCAGATCTAGGCTACGAGGGACGCTGGACGCCTCCCGGTACACTCGGCACGCCGGGCCCCGGCGCGATAGGCCGCACCATCATGCTCGCCAGCCCCGGTCTCTACCTTGCACGGACTTTTCTGGCACCGCGTGAGGGCGAGTGTATCCTACGCGGCACCCTACACAGAGACCTTCCACCGGGGATCGCAGCCGGTGAACCATGCCGAGTCCGGATTCTGGTGACAGGCAAGCAAGTCTGGCCTGATGAGGGATGGGCCGTTATCGACGATTCGCCCGACGGTATCTCCTACCAGTTCCGGACTTCCGTCGCCCGCGGTAGCCGCGTTGTTCACCTCCTTGCCCCTAACCGGGACTACGCTTCTGGAGGTATCGCATGGAACCCGCTGATCCGGTACGCTGAAAAGTAATGTTTTGGGGCAACAGACGTGCTCCATAACTGGTATAAGCTAAGGAATAGGTAAGGGAAGGACTATTTACCATGGGAACTCTATGGTCCGTTGCGCTTGTTGCGAGTATTGGCGCCTCCGCGGCCTATACCCTGTCGACGGACGATACACGCGTTACGCTGCGGGGTAGCACGAACGAAGTCGAGGTGCTTTCGCTCCAGAACGTAGATGAGACGCACAACTGGACCGGCACAGGCGCTGTCCTGCCGCTCATGAGTAGCGTTACCATTGAAGGCAAGGCCCAAAGACTCACCTGGCAACTAGTCAACGTCACGGCTGATGAAGCCGAAGGCACGGCCGTCTTCCTCTATGAGAACGTAAGCCCGCCCTTGTCCTTCCGGTCCGTCTGGCGTGCCCGACCAGGCCGCGGCCCCGTCGAGCACTGGATCGACATTGACAACCTTGGCACCAGCATCGTGACGGTCGGACACCAGGACAGCCTTGTCCTCAACCCATTGGACCCGGGCGCCGCTGCACGGGTCTGGTGGGTCAGTAGGGGTGGCGGCAACGCCTCAATACAAGGTGGCGTGTTTTCCGAGGCGGTATCGAGCCAACTCGACTTGATGCTCCTCAGCGACTGCTCAGATGGTGCCAGCCCGGTGCCGTGGCTTGCTATTCACACCGACGGGAGTGACGCGGAGACCGGGCGCGGTCTCTACGTGGGGTGGGCGTTCTCAGGACTCGGCCGTATCCAGGCCAAAAGCCAGGCAACGCACGGAACGCTCAGCCTTGCCATCGGACACACGCCGGAGTTTCGTACCGATATCGCCCCAGGCGAGACCCTCCATGTCCCGCCTGCCTTCGTAGGATGCTATGTTGGCGACCTCGACGCAGCGAGCCACAGCCTGCACCCCTTTGTCCTCCAGAAGCTCCGGCCCCCTGTGCCGGCGGCGTGGCCGGACCCCTCTTTGAACTATTGCTTCTTCGGTGACGGTGGGGGGCCAAGCCACGCAACGACCGAACGTGTCCTGCGTTTGGCTAAAAGTGCGCAAGACTTGGGTTTCGAAGTCTTCATGCCCGACGCCATGTGGTTTGTGCAGCCAGGCGACTGGCGGTTCGACCCAAACCGTTTCCCTGACAACGGTCGTGCCATCACTGAATTCGTGCACAGTGCCGGTATGCGCATGGGGCTCTGGTGCGCATGGACCCATGGCGGGACGTCGCAACACCCTGAAGCACTCACCGTACGGGGACCTGGCGCCCATCCAGACTGGTTCGTAACTGACGTGGGACCGGACTGGGAGCCCGGGCCATTCTGGGGAGCCTCGATCTGCCTGGGCTCTTCCGATGCCCGGGATTGGGCCGCCCGCAAGACTCAGTGGGTTGTGAAGACCTACAGCCTCGACTACCTCAAGCACGACATCAGCCCTATCAACCTGACATGTATCCGGACAAACCACCGTCACCACTATGGTGTGGATGTCGGGTACTGGGCCGCGCTCGGCTACTATGAGGTACAGGACAAACTGCGCCAGGCATGCCCTGAAATCGTTCTTGAAAACTGCTCCGGGGGCGGCCATATCAAGGACTACGGCGCCGTCGCGCGCACCCATTACACCGTCGCTACGGACACCCTGTCCAATCTGGCCAACCGCCAAAGTTTTTACGACTCCACCTACGCCTTCCCGCCACGGATTCTACAGGCCTACACCTACGACACGCTCTTCAACCTGCCGGGCGACCAACCGGGCATGTTTTTCTGGAGAAGCGCCATGATGGGGGCCTGGCAGCTTGCGCCTGCGTGCATTGCCTCTTGGCGCCACGACGAGCTGGATTCCGCGCGCCGTGCCGCGGACACCTATAAACGCTGGATTCGGCCCGTGTTGCAGGATGCAGAGGTCCACCACGTGCTGCCCCGGCCTGATGGGCAGAACTGGGATGGAATGTTCTACTGGAGCCCATCCTGCCGTTACGGAATTCTGTACATATTCAGACCACACGCACCCGAGGACGAGAAGACAGTTCAACTGAAAGGACTTGACCCCGAAACCAGGTATTGGATTTGGGGAGAGGATGGGAGCATAGCCCCTGGAATCCGTAGCGGTAGCGAGTTGATGGAACCAGGCTTGGCGGTACGCTTGCGCAGAAGGTACACAAGCGACCTTGTCTTCGTGCGAGAGGAGTCGCTCGGTGTACCCCCCGGGATTGAGGCGCCCGGGGCGTTCCTTCTCGGAGAGGTTGTAAGCGAAACAGACCTGTTCAGTGTGCAGACACGTCTTGAATGGGAACCTGCGCCACACGCTAGCAGCTATCACCTCATGCTGGGGCAGGACTCCAAGTGCGAACGCCTCATCATGAGCCGGACCACTTACGAGCCCTGGGCCGTGGTGGAGCGTTTGCCAGAGAATGTTCGACTGTATTGGTCCGTTGAAGCCATAGGTCCTGGGGGGCGTCGCGCGAATACTGGAGGCGCGGGGGTACTCACCACGGAAACACGGCTACCTTCTCCGGGCGTGGTGTTTCTGTCGGACATGGACTGGGTAAAGGCGACGGCGGGCCAAGGTGCAAAGGTCTACCGCGACCAGACTGTCACAGGACACACGATCCACCTGGGAGGCCGCCCATATCCGAAAGGCATGTGGACGCAAGCCTTCGGCAACGGCACGCCCGCTGACATCGTCGTCGACCTGAGCGGCCAGGAAGTGGCCGTATTCAAGAGTGTCGTCGGCATGTCCGATGCCACGGTACTGGGCAGCCTTGTCTTTCAGGTTCTCGGGGATGGTAACGTGATAGCCGCGAGCCCTTCGCTTCGGCCGTACGATACGCATGAGTTCTGCGTTGATGTGCAGGGCGTAAACAGGCTCATACTTCGCGTGCTGAACTCAGGGCCTAGGATGTATGGAGGCCATGCCGTCTGGGCCATGCCCCGGTTGCTTGCACCGGGAGCAACAGACCCCGTCGAAACCGCAGCCGCTGCAAGCGTGAGAGCGGACCCTGGATCCTGACCAACCGGACACCGTAATCCGCTGGGACAGGAAGACCTTGAGAGACTACTCGCGTTGGAAGGCCCGAGCGGCCAAACGCGCAAGGCCTCGGCTGCATTCTGACGCGCGGGGTCATGCCCAAGATGGCCGATGCCCATCCACCATGGGGGCGCCCGAGATTCAGTGCCAATTGCTCGAACGTGCTATCGTCGTCCCCGAGGGAACTATGTCCAACCTGCTGCGGCGGCAGAGACGGAAACCACTGTGTCGGACTTGGCGAGGCTTCATCACGAATCACCCCAGATGGCGCCGTCCATTTTATCGTTGTACGTTCCCATAGCGAAAAGAGTGTCACGCCCGCATTCTGTGATGGAGTCGTTAGGAGAACAGCTCATCTACGCCGGTGTCTGTGGTAACGAGATCTCTCACGTGTGTGCGATATGACAGAGGGGCGACACAAGTGTGGGTGAGCTACAACTCATTCCCGTTAAGGAACCGCTCCCGCGACCGGTTCTTCCTGACCTTTCGCGATAAAGCCCGCAATAACCCAGGCGGCATGATCCCAAACGTAGCCGCCTCCGCCGTTGAGGACGCGCAAGACCACCTCTTCGCGCCCGACACGGCCACGCAGAGACCGTCGACCATGCCTGCCCCAATGACGAGGCTTTCTGCGACTACTGTGCCGTCGGCCAGCACCTGGAACTGTACCGTGCCGGGACCGCCCGGGTCCTCGACATTCACTTCAGCCCCGCAGCCCGCGCCGGCTCAGTAATAGTACGTGCTCTTGTTGCGCGCATCCGTCACGTGTAAGACCCTCATTCGCGGCCCTTTTTCATCATTGGTAAATGACCCAAGCGCCCATCTTTGCTGTCCCCCATTCCCCCTCTATTCCGACCTGCGCCTGAAGTAGGCTGCGAGTGAGCCCCCGTCAATATCTCCTAGGGACGAATGTACGGTTGCCGCCTCCCCGGTTACAACCCAAGCTGCTAGCCCACCCCTAGAGTCAAAGTACAGAGTGATACTGCCATATGGGTAGGGTACGTTTTGCCAGCTGGGTACACTCGTTATCTTGGCCCGGCGGAAGTAGCCTAACCACCACGTCCAGGAACGCGGGTAAATCCACACCTGGCCATCGTCGTCAATGAGGACACGCTGCCGCGGTTCGCCGAATGACGCGCGTATCTGTGCAAGCGTCATGCCTGGCCGCAGAGCTATATAGCGACTGCCTAAGACTCGGGCAGAAAACAGCACGACTAGCAGGAAAACCAACGCGAAGATCAGAAACAACAGTCGTATCGAAGCAGCCTTGATCGCCATTATTAGTACTCCGACATTGGGTGTGTGTCGTTGCACTTATCCTTGCAGTCTCGGTATGTGCAAGCCGATTTGCCGATATCTATCCCGTCCGCCTTGGCTTCGAAATCGCCCGCCGTGTCATCCATGGTCTCATCTATGCTACTGCCTTGAAAGATCACCTGAACGATGGTCAAATCATGCCACTCCTTCAGAAATCCAGCCAGCCTTGCACAACGTTCGCCGAAGTCGAAGGTCAAAAAGCAACTTGCGAGACAATGCGCAAACCTGTCTGGAAGCGCCCTCTTCAATATGGCGCTATGAAGCCCCACGGCGGCTAGCAGGCATGTCGTTTGCCAAAGCAGACCGCTCGGATCGCTATAGCGGATCGGGTCGCCGTTGCAGTAGCACACAATGTTGATCCCATCCACCATCCGCAGCGGGTCTCTGGTCATCCATCTCGCCACGACCGGGTTGTAGTAACGGAAGGGGGCGTAGTAGAGCATGCTTGTAAAGTCGGGGTCGTGGCCGGTGTATTTCCGCGGGATCTGCGAGATGCCGCTTTCGCCGTAGACCAGGCCGTAGGGCGTGTATTCGTACTGGCCCAGGCTGGCCTTGTTGGCGTCCCGCACGGCGCGTGCTAGTCTCAGATGTTGCCGCCACGTCCGCCATCCGCCCGCGGAAATCATAGGGATAGCTCGTCTCCTTGCCCTCGAAATCCCTCAGGGTCGGCAGTTTGCTCAGCACATCGTACGTGTGACTCATCGTATTTCCGCTGCCAGAGGGCGACGTCACCTGGGTCAACTGGTTCATCTCATCATACGCGTAATCGGTCTCTTTGGCCAGCGCGTCCATCACCTTGGTCAGGTTGCCGTTCTCGTCGTAGCGGAATTCAGTCTCGTTGCCCAACGTGTCCCGCACCTTGGTCAAGGTCCCCGACCGGCCAGCCGCGCAGGCGGCGCCGGCATCCTACCAGGACGTGCTCCTGTTGCGCGGATCCGTCACGTATAAGACCAGCAGAGCGGCCTCGACCTGGGGCGTAAGCCCCATGGCATGCTGGCGGGCCCACGGCAGCCACTGAAACAACATGGCCTTAAGCCGTTTGGACCACGGATACCCGGACCGCCGCCAGACCGCCTCCAAGACCCGGACCACCTGCGCCGAATAGGTCGGTCCCCGGCGCCGGCGAGACGGGACCGCCTCTTCCTCCGGCCGCCCCAGCAGCGAAATTGCGTACTTCCGGTGATACCCCGTCCAACTGCAGAACTCGTTCAACACCTGACTCCTCCCTTC
>CAZBQH010000045.1:0-17066 GCA_964493915.1 uncultured Nitrospiraceae bacterium | reverse complement strand
CTATCGAGGCCGGCACGCGATTTTCGAGATGATGCGTCTCAACGACGAGATCCGGGATATTCTGCTCGGGACACGCTCGCCGGGCGAGATCAGGAATGCGGCGCGTGCGCACGGCCTGCGTTCGCTCAGCGAAGATGGTTGGCGGCTCGTTGCTGAGGGCGTGACGACCGTCGAGGAGGTCTTGCGGGTTACAAAGGACAGCCGCGTCAACGGTTGGCATGGACCCGAAACGGGCGCGGGAGAGAACGATGCTGGCGGCGTCCATAGGGCCAGGCAATAAGGAAGCGTAGACGATGGCGGCCTACCGATATCGCGCGCTTCAGGACAACGGCACGGTTGTCGAAGGCAGCGTGGATGCCGGGAGCCAGCAAGAGGCATGCCGGCAGCTGGACAACCGCAACCTGATCCCCCTCAGTCTTAAGACAGAGGAGGAAGGTCAGGAAGCGGCTAAGAGGTTTTCTCTAGCCTTCTTGAAACGCCGCAAGGTGTCACACCGGTCTCTTCAGGATTTTACGCATCTGCTATCCAATCTGCTCAGTGCGGGCGTATCGCTGAGCCGGGCGCTGCAATTGCTCGCCAAAGAGGCCTCCACACCCGTTGCCCGAGAGGAATGGACCAAACTACGTGATCTCGTCGTGGACGGCTGGTCCTTGGCGGATGCCATGGGCCGTTCGCCCGAGACGTTCGCGGGCGTCTACGTCGCGATGGTGCGTGCCGGGGAGACCGGGGGATTTCTGGACGTTGTCCTCGAGCAGATCGCGGATCTTCAAGGGCGTGAGCGAGAGCTTCGCTCGCGTGTGCTGTCCGCGCTGATCTACCCGGCGGTTTTGTTGACGCTGGCGGTGGGCGTGCTTATCTTCCTTTTGACCTTCTTTATCCCGAAGTTCGAGGCGATTTTTACAGGGTTCAATGCCGTCCTTCCCTTGTTGACCCGGATGATCGTAGCTGCCAGCGCCATGACGCAGCGCTACGGGATTGTTGTACTGGCCGCCGTTGTCGCAGCGGTCATCGCGTTGCGTAAATGGTTGGCCGCCGAGCATGGCCGGCGCACGTGGCATCGGCTCATCCTGAGAGTTCCGGTGATTGGCCCGTTGCAGGCGCGTTTCGCCATGGCGCGCTTCTGCAGGATGCTGGGCACTTTGGCAGGCTCTGGCGTGCCTCTTATCAACGGGCTTCGTGTCGCCAAGGAGTCGATTGGAAACCAAGTCCTTACGGACGCCGTGGACGCGGCGATATTGCGGGTGCAAAAAGGGGACGGACTGGCTGCGAGTCTGAAGGACTGCCCTGAGTTGTTCCCGTCCTCCGTCCTCGAGATGGTCGCCGTTGCGGAGGAAACAGGTCGGCTCGATAAAGAGCTCCTGCGCGTTGCAGCCGCTTCGGAGAAGGACCTCGACAGGCGTCTGCGGACCGCTGTCTCGCTTGCCGAGCCGCTTGTTCTGTTCCTGATCGCCGGTCTGATTGGCGTTATTTTCATCGGTATGGTGGTCCCCATTTTCTCTTTGCAGGACTACATTCAGTGAAGACCAATGGAAGAGAGGAAAATGAAAGTCAGAAAGCCGTCGGAATGCAGAGTCTGGGTGGAACGAGACGGGTTTACCCTGGTCGAGCTGTTGCTTGTATTGCTGATACTGGCCACGCTTGCGGCCATCGTCGTGCCAAAGCTCGCGGGGCGGAGCGAACAGGCCCGCGTCACGGCCGCCAAGAGTCAGATCGCCAGTTTTGAAACCGCCCTCGACGCCTTCGAGGTGGACAATGGCTACTACCCTGAGGGCGAGGACGGTCTCCAGCTTTTGATCGAAGCGCCTGACGATAGTGAAGACTGGCGCGGCCCGTACTTGGGCAAGGACATACCGCTCGATCCATGGGGTGAACCCTATATCTACGAATGTCCAGGAAGGAACAGCCTGAAAGGCTATGACCTGATGTCGAAAGGTCCCGACAAGAAAGAAGGCGGGGACGATGACATCACAAATTGGGACTGATTGGCGGCGATACGGCGCGGGCGGGCGCGTCCAACCGAGCGGCATCACGTTGATTGAGCTTATCCTCGTGATGGCGCTACTCACCATCGTCGCGGCTGTTTCCGCTCCACACCTCACGCACTTCCTGAGCGGACGCGTCTTGACCGAGGAATGTGCGCGATTTGTCGCAGTCACGCATTACGCCCGCAGCGAGGCCATCTCGCGGGGCGTGCCCACGGAGGTCTGGATTGACCCGGATGAGGGCCGGTATGGTCTTCGGTATCTGGCAGCAGAAACAGACGATTTGCCTGACCCCCGGGATTACCAGCTCAACAGAGAGTTGCAGTTCCGTTTCGAGGAAACCGTGGCAAACGAAACGGATTCGATCACGATGCTGTTCTGGCCCGACGGGACGGTCGACGAATCGAGTATCGATTGTGTTGTTATCGCGCGCGACGGAAGTGAGGAGCTCGAGATAGCCCTTGATGACGCGCAGGCGAACTACGCCGTTCGGGAAGCGGGCGACGAGATCAGGTATGCCGAATATGACGCGCTGCGTCAGCAGTAATGCGGGTTTTACGATTACCGAAGCGCTGGCCGCGATGCTTTTCGCGGGCATCGTGCTTCCGGTGGCTGTCGAGGGCTTGCTCGAGGCCAGCAGGGCCGGGATGATGGCGAAAGAGAGCCGGACAGCAGCCCAGTTGGGCGACGCGAAGCTTACCGAGCTGATGGCAACAGAGACCTGGCGTGATGCGGAAACCGAGGGCGATTTTGGTGAAGATTATCCCGGATTCTATTGGCGCCTGGACGACGAGGGGTGGAGCGAGGATACGATGCGCGTGGTCCATTTGACGGTCTACTTCCAAGTGAAAGGGCGCGAGCATCATGTGACGCTTTCGACCCTTGCCCTGGAAAGCGAACTGTGAAGACGCGGCTGCATAGGCCATACGGCGAAGCAGGATTCACGCTGCTCGAATTGCTGGCGGCAGTCGTCATTCTGAGTATGCTGACTGCAGCCGTGTCGAGCGTGCTTATCGGCGCTTTTCAGGCCCGCGACCGGGTGGGGCGCGTTCTTGACGAATCACTCGAACGAAGCGTTGTCATGCGTGCATTCCAGAGGGATCTCGAGCACATGACGGTTCCAAATGGTCTCATGGCCGGTCCTATTCTCGGGGAGATGATAGAGGAAATGGACGACGCGCGGGCCGATACCCTCGAGTTTTACTCCGCATCCGGCCGCTTAAGAGAGGATGAACCGTGGGGCGACATTCGCAAGATCGCGTACACCTTAGCCGAACCCGAGGAACTTGACCCGCCATCTGCGACGAAAGGCTGGGTCCTTCTAAGAACAGTGACCGACAATCTGCTGCCTTCGACGGAAGAGGAAACGGTGGGCGAACCGATTCTCGAGGGGGTGTCGAGTCTAAGCTTCTCGTACTACGACGGGGAATCCTGGCAAGACTCCTGGGACTCGACGGCTCTCGACGATGAGCCCCCGCAGGTTGTACATGTCCGCATTGAACGGCTTGGCGCCGACGCGCCTTTGCCGCCCATTGAACTTATGTGCCCCATTGTTGTGCGGAAAGCGCCTGAGGAGAGCGGCGCATCGGAAAAGCCGCAATGAGAAGAATGCCGGCACATATGAACACAGTCCCGGGGATGGGGACGGAAGAGGCGGGTCTTGCCCTGTTTTTCATCATTGGTCTTTGTTTGGGCCTTGTCACGGTGGTGTTGCTTTTTGCGCACGCCGCCTCGCTCGAGTACCAGGCCGCGGGCAACGCGGTGGCGGCGCATCAGGCGACTCAGGCCATAGAAGGGGCCCGCCGTTACGTCGAGTTTGTTCTGGAGAACGTCGAGGAGCCCGGCTGCCTGCCCGCGTTGGACACCTATGCGGCAGAGCAAGCGCCTGTCGGCGAAGGGATGTTCTGGCTTTTGGGAAAAGACCCCGACGACCCGGACCAGGCATCCCTTGCTTTTTCGCTCGTCGACGAGGCGTCCAAACTGAATCTCAACACGGCTACGCTCGAAATGCTCGAGGCGTTGCCGGAGATGACGCCCGAATTTGCTGCCGCCATCATCGACTGGCGCGACGCAGACAGCGATCTTACGGACGGCGGGGCCGAGTCGGCCAACTATGTGCTCCTCGATCCGCCGTATCTATGCAAGAACGGCTCCTTCGAGACGGTCGAGGAGCTTCGGATGGTCTACGGGGCGGAGCTGGATGCTCTTCGCGGCGAGGACATGAACCACAATCATATTCTCGATGAGAACGAGAACGACGGCGACGTCACCCCGCCGGACGACGATGCGGACGGCCAACTCGATCTGGGTCTTCTCGACTATTTCACGGTCTACTCCTCCGAACCCAACACGGACAGCGAAGGGAATGAACGGGTCAACATTAACACCGCGGACCGGAGCGAACTCGAGCGCGTATTCGAGGAGGCTCTCGGCGATAAGGCGGCCCAAGTCCTTCAAAGCTTGCCGGGCGGCCGGTCGAGTTTTGATAGTCTGCTCGACTTCTATCTTTCGAGCGGGTTGTCAAAAGAAGACTTCGCGCTCGTTGAGGACAAGCTGACCGTGTCGGACGAGGACAAGATAACGGGCCTGGTAAATGTGAATACGGCGTCGGAAGAGGTGTTGGCCTGCATCCCGGGGATCGGCCTGGACTTGGCCCAACAGCTCGTGGCTTACCGCCTGGGAAAGGGCGAAGATGAGCTTCAGTCGATTGCCTGGGTGGCCGAGGTGCTGGAAGACAACAATGCCCGGTTGGCGGGCCCGCATCTGACGGTGTGCTCCTACCAGTTTACGGCGGATGTGGTTGCTGTCGGTCGAAATGCTCGGGGTCTCCAACGCAGTCGATTCGTTTTTGACGCTAGTAGCGGCGATCCTTTGGTAGTTGCGAGAAAAGACATGGGACGTGCGGGCTGGCCCCTGGACAGCGAATCCCGCCGTTTGTCGTCGGAGCGTTTTTTTCAGTGAGGAGAACCTTCAAGAGAAAGCGCCGTGCGCTCGGCATCATGCTCGAGGAGCATTGGGCTCAATTGGTTCTGATGGAGCAGACCGGGGGTGGCGTTCGCGAGATCGCGAACCGGACCTTTCGTATGTCCCTCGATGTGCTCAAGGACGCCCCCGAACTGGTGGCGCAAGAGCTTCGCGACCATCTCGGCCAGGCGCATGGTGCGGGGCGAGCGTGCGTGGTCTGCGTGCCGACAAGATGGCTGCTTACCGCGGCGGTCGAGTTTCCCGATATGCCGGACATTGACGAAGCGAGTTTTCTCGAGCTCCAAGCTGAACGGCTCTTGCCTCTGGCAGTCACGGAGGTGCGTCTCAAACATTCCAGGTTTCAGGTTCCGGGCGGTCCGCGAGGAGCAACTTTGCTGGCACTCCCGGTCAGCCGTCTCGACAAGGTCCTGGCCGTGTTTGATGCGGCTCATCTTCATCCTGTCTGTGTCACTTCGGCGACGGCTGCCCTTGTCCAGGGCCACAGTCTCGAGGGGAAAGGTATTCTTCACGTTACCGCACAGAGCATCGATCTTTGTCTGGCGGGCGGCGGCGGGATCGTGGCTTTGCGTCCTATCGCGAGCGTGCAGGATGGGACAGCCGGCCAGCCGGAACTCGACTCGAAGGCCATGGCGCGCGAGATTCGGATCACGTTGAAGCGGCTGCCCCGTGCTTTAGCGGAGCGTATCGAGGCGATCGCCGTCTATGGGGACGGTGATGCGGGCGACGCTCTGGTGCAGGTGCTGCAAGACGAGTTCACGGGTGCAATCCCGCGCATCGAGCGCGGGCGCACAGGCGATGCGCGGGATACAGGCTCGGGCGATGTAGAGAAGAAGGCGCCGGCGCCTGCGGTAGCGGCTGCTGTCAGGCAGTACCTGGCAGGCATCAAGCCGGGTCCTGATTTCTTGCCGGAGCGCGTAAGCCGTTTCAGACGGGTGGCGCGGAAAGTGCTCGAGCGCCGCGTGGCATCATTCATTTCCGCGACGGCCGCCGTGGTGCTTATCCTTGGGTCGGTCTTCCTTTACCAAGGCCGGACGCGGAGCAGACTCGAAGCTCAGTGGGAGTCGGTCGAACCTCAGGCGGAGGCTTTGCGCGCCTTGCAGGAAAAGGTTCGTGCATACCGGGACTGGTTCGACGACTCGCCGTCAAGCCTCGTGATTGCGCGGCAATTGACAGAGTGCTTCCCCGAGGACGGGGGGGTATGGCTTAAGAGCCTGACCATCAAGGATCTTTCAAGCGTTACCTGCACCGGCAGCGCGTCGAGTGCACGGGCATGGTTGGCTGTGCTGGATGCGCTTCGGTCAGCTCCCCATGTGCGCCACGTGCAGGTTTCGCAGGTGCGTGGTGATGCACCCCTCGAGTTCAGCTTCAGCTTCGAGTGGAGAAAGGGAGCGCAATGACTATGGGAACAAGACATGGGTGGTTGCCCATAGCCGCCGCGATTGTCGTCGGTCTCTTCATTGCGGACAGGTTTGTTCTGACGCCCCTTTACAGGACGTGGTCGTCTCGGAGCGACGAGATCGCCGAGCTGCGTGCTTCCCTGAACGAAGCGCAGTCCTTACTCGAACGGGAAGAGGCGATCAAAGAGCAGTGGGCAGACATGAACGCCCGGTCGTTGCCCAAAAGCACGGGAGACACCGAAAGCCTCGTGCTGCGGTCCGTGAGTGAATGGGCGTCGGAGGCCGGAGTAGCACTCTCGGGCATGAAGCCGCGTTGGTCAGACGACAAGGAGTCGATTCTGCTCGAGTGCCGCGCATCGGGCTCGGGCTCGTTGAGATCCATCATCCAGTTTGTCTACAGCATCGAGACAAGCCCTCTTGCGTTGCGTGTCGACGAGCTGACCTTGGCGTCGACCGACGAGCGGGGCGCCAGGCTTAACCTCGACCTTCGGTTAACGGGGCTGGTGCTCCGGGAGGACCGCCAATGACTCTCAGCCGGTCCCTGGGGCGTTTCTTACCCTGTTTATTTATCGCCGTTACGGCTTCCGGGGCTGTAAGTTATTCGGCCTGTTCTCAAGAGGCTGACGCGGCCTTGGGCGGAACCGACGGCCGCGCCGCGGGAATCGATTCGTTCAGCCTTGTCTGGAATCGCAACATTTTCGATCGCAACCGCCGTTCAGAGCAGCCGGCAGTCGAGGTGCACGTAACCATGGCACCAGACCCAATGGACAAAGTGCAGCTTACGGGCGTGCTTCTCGTGGCCGATGAACAGGTTGCTTTCTTTGAGGGCACGAAACCGGCGTACAATACCCATGGGACGGTAGGCGAGACTGTCGGCGACCTGAAACTCGAGCGGGTCGAAATCGACGAAGTGGAGTTCTCAACGGAAGACCAGAAGCTGATCTTGCCTGTCGGTGCCGTGGCCGTTAAGCAAACGGAAGGCGTCTGGCACATCAGTCAAGGAGAGAGTCTGACGGTGTTTCGAGCTCCGGCTGCCGAGCCTTCGTCCGGAAGCGGAGAGGCCGCGCCGGGCGAAGGAGGCAATTTGTTGGAGCGGTTGAAGGCAAGACGGAAACAGGAGCTTGGGCAGTGAAAAACTATAGACGGGTAACCAGCGGGTTGGCTGTTGCCGCGGCGGCAATGTGCGTAACCTTTGGGAGCGAAGTCAAGGCCCAGGATGTTGAGGCGGAGGCGGTTCCAGAGTCCGAAAAGGTGTCATCGGAGGAAGGGCTCCGGCTCAATTTCCGGGGCGTGCCGCTCGATACGGTGCTCGACTATTTGAGCAAGGAAGCGGGATTCACCATCGTACGGGAGGCGCAGGTCGAGGGCCGCGTGGACGTCTGGAGCCACCAGCCGCTCAACAAGGATGAGGTCGTCGACCTGCTGAATACGGTGTTGAACGCGAAAGGTTGCGCGGCTATCCGAAGCGGCCGCACGCTAACCATCGTGTCGCGCGAAGAGGCCCGTACACGCAATATCCCCGTTAGAACGAGCGCCGATCCCGAGGAGATACCAAACACGGACGAGATGGTGACGCAGATCATCCCTGTGCGTTTCGCGGATGCGACCAAGTTGATCGAGAACCTGCAGCCATTGCTCGCGTCTTACGCCGTAGCCAGTGCGAATGAGAGCAGCAACGCCATTGTGCTGACGGACACCCAGGCCAACATCAAGCGGATGGTCGAGATTGTCCAGGCGCTGGATACGTCCATATCGAGCATCACCGAGGTGAAGGTCTTCCCCTTAACCTATGCGGACGCCCAGGAAACGGCCCAGCTCATCACGCGCGTGTTCGAGGTAGAGACCGCGAACGTTCCGCAGAACGCAGTGCGCCGCATATTCGGTCGTGGAGGACCCTTTGGCCCGGGCGGCGATCAACCGCCGGATAGCGGAGAGAGCCCAGCCCGGCAGGCGGTGTCGCGCGTGGTTGCGGTGGCTGAAACCAGAACCAATGCCGTGGTTGTGGGCGCCCCCGCTGAGCTGATTGCCGCGATTGCAAACCTGGTAGACGAGATCGACACCGTCTCGGATGCAGACGTGCAAATCCGCGTGTTTCCTCTCGATCATGCAGATGCCACGGAGATGGCCGAACTGATCATGAGCGTGTTTGAGGAAGGAGCTGATTCCAGCAGACTGGCTGGTATGCCTCAGTTCGCCGGTGCTCCCATGCCGTTTGCAGCGATGATGGCATCGCGTCAGCAACGCGATCGGGCAACCCGGAGCCGGTCCAGCGGAGCGGCGGACGCCGCGGTCGTGGCGCAGGCGGACACCCGGACAAACTCGGTGGTTGTAAGCGCCGCTGCCGAGCTTATGGACGAGATTGCCGCAATGGTCGATCAACTCGACGCGAACCCCGCTCGAAACAAGAAGGTGTTTGTTTATTCGCTGAAGAACGCCGATGCGGAGAGCGCTGCCTACATACTCGAGAACATGTTCAATGGGCAGGGAAGCACAGGCCGCACCAGCTCGGCTTTGCGCACCAATAGGAATACCAACGCAACCACAAGAGGTATCAACCAGAACCCGGTCAGCGGCAGGGGCGCCACGGGCGGCGCTTCTGGCGGCGGGATGCGATAGCTCGATTCAGATGGTTTCGAGGCGGGAGTTTATGTCGGAATTGGACTCAATCGACAGGATCGGCAGGCATGAAAAGACATACAACGCGCACCGTATTGATAGCTTTTACAGGGGCCTTTCTCTGGGCAGTCCTGGCATTCCCCCAAGAGTCTCCGTTTCTCGTCGAGAGCCCCGATGTTCCAGAGGGGAGCTACGGGCCGGGGATGTCCGAAGACGTCGTTGTCCAGTACGATGAGGAGACGGGCTCGCTCATCGTGGTTACCGATGAGGAAACGAATGCGCACATCAAGACCGTAGTCGAAGCGCTGGACCGGCCGGTCCCTCAAGTGCTCATCAATGTCCTTTTTCTTGAGGTGACCCACAGTGAGGGACTCGACCTCGGGACCGAGTTTTTCGCTCAGGATATCGACACGAGGACAACTTATACAGTCTTTCAGGAAGACGATGGGACGTATGTTCTTGAGCGGGGCGCCGAGGTGAATCGTCAAGACATCGCCGAGACTGTTTTCGGACTGGCTGAGGAAGCTTCCGGCGCATTCTACCGTCTGCTCAAAGACGACCTTGAGGTTACAGTAAGGGCTCTGGCCGAGGCCGCCAAGCTCGAGGTCCTGTCGCGTCCCTCGATCCTCACGCGGAACAATCAGGAGGCGACCATCACCGTGGGTCAGGAAGTGCCGTTCATCCGCAACACGCGCATATTGCAGGATGGCCAGCAACTGAACACCGTCGAGTATGAGGACATCGGCATCATCTTGGAGGTTACCCCCCATATTCGGCCCGATGGCCTCGTCGAGATGCAGGTCATCCCCGAGATAACCACCCTGACCGGCGAAACGGTGCCCATCGCAGCCGGCGTCGAGGCGCCCGTGTTCGCAAAGCGGTCCGCCGAGACAGGCATCGTCGTCCCTGATGGGCAGACGGTGGTTATTGGGGGCCTTATGGAGGACCAAAAGACCGAGTCCACGCGCAAGATCCCTCTGCTCGGCGACATTCCCATCCTCGGCCATGCATTTAGACGGAAGATCGACTCGAAGGCGAAGACGGAGCTGCTGATTTTCCTTACCCCCTATATTGTGCCCGAGCCGGGCAACCTGATCCACGTCACGGCTTCGGAGCGGGAACGTGCTCAACTTAGCACGAAGACCTTCTCGCAGGAGGAGTTTGACCGCTATACGGCGCCTCTCGTGCCGAGTGCCGAGGCGCAATCTGAAGCGGGTGATTCTGAGCCGCCTGTGGTTGCGCCGCCTCAGGATAAACCGCAACGTAGAAGCAATCGCGGCGTTTTCTCCAGAGGTCGGCTGAAATAGCGAGTCGGGCAGCGCCGGAAAGAGGCCGATGATCGACTATTCCGAGCAGTTGGATGGATCCGGCATGGGGCGGCGCAGCGGTGCGTTCAGGCTTGTCCTTGTGCTCGGCTTTGTTTTTGCCGGTATCGTCATCTGGCAGGCCTACGAGCACGTGCGCATGGTCGAGTGGGCTCGAGCAGGGCTCCGCAATCGCACGCGGGATATCACGAACTCTCTCGGCATTATCCTGCGCTCGCAAAGCCGCTTCGGCTTTATCTCCCAGGGACGGCTCGAAGCGGCGCTCGAAGACATGGTGGAGTCTCAGGAAGTTCGGGGCGTCGCCGTCCTGAACCAGAGCGGCGAACCTACGGCGCAGGCGGGTAAGGTGGACCCCAGCAGTGCCCAGCTTACGGAGAAGGGAGAACGTTGGGATCCCGATACCGTGACCTTCGTCAATCTCGTTGACTTGGGCATGGCGTGGCACATGCAAGATCCCGGCGCATCGAGTCCCATCATCCTCCCGCGCCGCAAGGAGCTCGAGCCTGGCGCTCATCCCGGTTCTCTCCATTCTCCCGAGGCGTTTTCGCCTATGCCTGGACAGCCCGCGGGGCCCGGCGAACCGCGTCCGCCCGGACCCCCTGCACCATCTGATTCGCCGCCCGCGCCCGGCTCGCGTTGGGAGTTGTTTGATGAAGCAGAGCGGGAACAGCTTAACGGCCTTATGGACGGCCGCACTCTGAGTGCAGCCGATGTTGACAGGATTATCGCCATGTTGCCGGGCGGCTTTTTTGATGAGCGTCAGCATAAGACGTTTCAGGCTGAGCTGGCCGGTGCCTCGCTCGACGAAGAGAAACTCAGGGCGGCCATGATGGCGGCGTTTCGCGCGAGAAAAGACCCGTTGCCGGCGAACCGCGGTCCCCTGTTCAGGCGGCCACCTTGGTTGAGCCAGGAGCAATACGATGAGCTTCGCAGGACGTACAGCGCGCACTGGTTCGTGCTCACTTTGTCAAACCGGATGTACAAAGAACAGGTATTCAAGGATCTGTGGCTGCGGATGCTGGTAATGTCGGCAGGCCTTTTTGCCGTGGGCGCTGTGGGTTTGGCGTGGCGAGCCATCGAGCGGTCTTCCCATCTGCGAATACGCCTTATTCGGGCTACGGATCTGAACGCCCACCTGCGCGAGATGAATGTGGCCGCTGCAGGATTGGTTCATGAAACCAAGAATCCGCTCAACGTTGTCCGAGGCCTGGCCCAGATGATCTCGCGAAACGAACAGGCCCCCGATGAATTGCGCAACAGCGCCCTGCAGATCACAGAGGAAGTGGACCGGGTCACAGGACGGTTGAACCAGTTTATTGACTATTCGAGGCCCCTCGAGGTCAAACTCGCGCCCACGAATCTCGGGGAGCTGTTCGAGAGCGTTCGGCGGGTCCTCGAGAGCGACTTTGCAGAGAAGAACGTGGCTTTTAACGTATCCGGTCCCTCCCTTATGATAGAGGCGGACGAATCACTCCTGCGCCAAGTGGTGTTCAATTTGCTCCTGAACGCGCTCCAGGCCGTAGGATACGGCGGCTTTGTCGCCGTGACGATATCGAAAGAAGGCCAGCGTTTCGCAGCGTTTGAAGTGAGGGACAACGGCCCGGGCGTACCGCCGGAAGCGCGGGAAGAGGTATTCCGGCCGTACTTCACTTTAAATGCCAAAGGGACAGGGCTTGGTCTTGCGATCGTCCGCCAGATTGTCTTGGCCCATCAATGGGAAGTGGTCTGCGAGAGTTCATTGGAGGGCGGTGCCGTGTTCAGGGTTACGGGCCTCAGAATTGTGAGTCCGGCGCATTAGTATATGCCGAATCAGCTCACAGCCGACAGACCGATCCTCATTGTTGACGACGACCCGTCGCAGCGCAATCTCCTCGAGTCCTTTCTTGCGTCGCAGGGTCTTGCCGTGTGCAGCGCGCGGTCCGCTGAAGACGCCTTGGAACAGCTTGCCTCGCAGCGTCCCGCCTTGATCATTTCCGACGTCCGGATGCCGGGCCTGTCTGGACTCGATTTGCTCCGGCGTCTTCGCGAGGAACAGCCGCTGCTCCCCGTCTTATTGGTGACCGCTTACGTGGATATCCGCGACGCCGTGGCGGCAATGCGCGATGGAGCGGTCAACTACCTCGAGAAGCCCATTGATCTCGATGAACTCCTCGATTCTGTCCGCAACGCCCTGGGTCTGAGCCGTGACGTGCAAGCGGCTGTCGCGCCTGTACAGCGTCTTCCCGAGGGATTCATTGCCAAGAGCCCTCAGATGTTCGAGGTGTTGCGGGAAGTCGCTCTTGTCGCGCCCTGCGACACGCGCGTGCTGATAACCGGTGAGAGCGGGGCAGGCAAAGAGCTGATAGCCAACACCATTCACGCTTGGAGTGCACGCAGCGGCCAATCCTTCGTCAAAGTGAATTGCGCCGCCATTCCTGAGACGCTCCTCGAGAGCGAGCTCTTCGGCCACGAGAAGGGAGCGTTTACCGGCGCTTATACCAGGCGGATCGGCCATTTTGAGCAGGCCAACGGCGGAACCATTTTGCTTGACGAGATCGCCGAGATGTCCCCCGCGCTTCAATCCAAACTCCTGCGCGTCACGCAAGACGGCCGGTTGCAGCGAATCGGCTCGAACGAGCCTCTCGAAACGGATGTGCGCATTCTCGCGTCGACCAATCGCGATCTCGAGGGCGAGATGCTCGAGGGACGTTTCCGCGAGGACCTGTTCTACCGCCTCAACGTCATGGAGATCTACGTGCCGCCTCTGCGTGACCGCAGACAAGACATCCTGCCCCTCGCCACCCATTTCGCAGCGCAGTTCGGCAAAGGACGCGTCCGCTTCTCTCCGGGGGCCATCTCTTGTCTCGAACTCTATGATTGGCCCGGCAACGTCCGGGAACTCCGGAACACTATCGAACGGGCGTCGCTGTTGGCTCGGGGCGAGGTGATTCTGCCTGAGCATTTCCCCAGCCGTGTGCGCGGAGCAACAACCGACGAAGAGACCGAGACCCGCGACGGGAGCGAGCGTCGGCGCATGGACGAGATCATGCGGGCGTCCATCCTCGCAGCCTTGCGCGAGCACGATTACAACCGCACCGAAACCGCCCGTGCCCTTGGCATCAGCCGCCGCGCCCTCACCTATAAGATCCGCGCCTATCGCGAACAAGGCTACGACGTCGACTCGCCGGGCTAGCTCCTCGACGCAAAGGCGCCGTCCATGGAAACACCCGTTCCATAAGGTGATCTGTGCAGAGCAGAAGCCCCTATCACAGCGGATTCGCGCCTCGTTCCTTGCTTACGCAGTGGATTCACTCAATCCGGATAGTCTCGTCCATCCGGTTCGTCGAGGCATTTGCCCGCTTGAGGTTGGCGACGATCAGATAGCCTACCGCAGCGACGGCCAGGACGAGCACAATCCATATCAGCACCTGGTTCCTTTCGGTCCAGGGCGCCTGTTTGGTTTCCTGGGGCAGCGCTTCAATCGCGCCTGGTGCAACCGGCGCAGGCAGGGCCTCGTCGCGCAGCGTGCGTACGGTTCGGTCCAAGTCATAGTTGGGCGCCGGCGCCTTTTGGTTCCCCCCAATAAGCGTGTACGTTGCGCCAGGCCGGCGTTCGAGTATAACGGTCGCAGTACGGCGCTCGACGGAGAACTCCGATATAGTCAACGGGGGACTGTCGCCCTCGTCTATCCGGACCTGCAGGTACCGGTAAGGAGCATTGATCAAATCCGCCTTCGTATTCTGCGCGACACGATTTTCTTCAAGGTTCCGGTAGAGCACGCCCCGGTGAACGAGTCGCCATGGTGCCTCTCGTTCCGTCTTGTCCCAACCGGTTTCAGTGCGCCGCTCGATCTCTTCGGTGGGAGCGTTGCGTCCCAGAATCTCGAAGGCCCGCTCGAAATAATCGTCGTCGACGGTAAAAGACACGCGCGATATGGGCAGATTACGATATCCCAGGTCGAGTTCGTACCGGCTTTGCTTGTGTTTGGCGTCGTACACAGCTACTTGGGCCGCAACGGGCACGGGCTTGGTGTCCTCCTTTTCGAGGATCTCGCGGTGGGCCGCCTCCATGGACTTTATCTGGATGCGGCGCGGGTCGTCGGGCGTGTGATGCACGGTTAGCCGCAAGTATCGGAAGGTGTTGCGGGGGAATTCCAGGGTGTTCAGCTCGTAGGCTGTTCCATGCAGCACCAAGCGGTGAAGCCACAGATTGTCCGCGACCGTTTCCCATGCGGCGTTGTCCGCGCTGCCTTCGATGCGGACTCTGCGCCGGTAGGCGTCGCCCGACAACGTTGCGCGCAGGGAGTTCTTCTCGATCGGTTCGAGAAAGTCAAGGGTCGCGCGGAGGTACGTATAGGGTTCGAAGGTCTCGTTGATTACCCGCACCGGTTTCCAGACAGGGCCTTCGACGTCTTGTGCCGCACCCCAGGAAACGAGATGGGGTACAAGGTGGTTGGCTTGGTCGAGCACGCGGAGGTCGGTTAAGGCCGGCGTGCTGCGGTCGAAGATCTCCGGCGTGACTGCCACGCGCGCAAACCCGGCCGGGGCGTCTTCGAGGGGAATCGGGCAGCGCCATTCCCAGTTCTTCATGTCGAACGGCGGTTGCGCGGGCGGAGCGACGGCGGCCATCAAAGCCATACTTAGAGCAACGGCTAAGGTCTTCATGAGTCTGTTCCCTGCATGGGTTTGCTTGGAGCGCCCAACAAACGGGCGCTGTACCGGTGATAGAAGTAGGCCAGCACGATCAGGAGCAGGCCGCTGGCGCCATAAGACAGAATGCGGTAGACCGCCTCGAGGGCGCTCAGATCCAGAAGCCACACTTTGGCCACGACAACGGCAAACAGGACGAAGCCCAAAATGCGCCGAGGCTGGTTCTGTGTGACAAGGCCAAACCAGACGAGGAGGAAGGCATGAACAGCCCAAGCGGCTGAGATGACGCTTACGGCGAACTTTTCCGTCACAGAGCTCGAGTAGTATCCCCAGCGAAGTAGCTCTGCGCCTACAAGAACCGCCAGCACGACATGACCCGCCACGGCCAGTGCGTTCCCCGGAGCGAGCTGCTTCAGCGCGCGCCCGGCCCAGGCCCCCCACCAGAGGCTTGCCGCCAACATAAAGTACGCGGCGAAGGGGCTGTGTAACAGCAACCGTTGCGAGGGCAGGCGGTAGTGAGGCAAGGCAGCGGAAAAGACAATCAGGCCGATGGTGTAACAGACGAGGCCCAAGCTGTAGAGGTTGACGAGGCGGGTACGTTGCGCCACCAGAACCACCGCCGCAGGGATTGCTGCCCACAGCAAGACGAGCGAACTGAATAGATGGATCATGTAATGTTGAGGCCGCCACTCGAGCCAGTAGCTGCACGTCTCGATGGTCAATACGATGCAAACCAGGGCAAAGGCGGCCACGGCTTCGACTCCCCCTGCAAACCAAGCCGGCGCGTTCTGTTCCGGCCGCTGGCGCAGCCACAGCCATGCTGCAACAGCTGTGCCGGCCGCGACGAAGAGCCACGACCCGAAGGCGATGTTCAAGACCGGTGTGAAAGGGGCCTCGTGCAAGGGCAGCCGGTAGATCAAGCCGCCTACCGACAGGACCAGCGCAGCCCCGGCTCCGACATGAACGACAGCTTGCCGGAAGCGGAAAGCGAGATAAGTCAGAACAACGCCTTCGATTGCCCACGCCAAGGGTACGGCGTAGAACCGCAACTGGATAGGAATCGCGAGCGTGACCAGCCCGAGAGCCACAACCATCAGGCTCTGCGCGGTCCGGGTCTCCCGTCCCAGGCGGCGCGACCAAAGGACGTACAATGCAAAGACGAGCGCTGCTTGCGCCAAGACCACAAAGCCCAAGGTCATCCGATAGTCGGCGTACAGAATGTTGTAGTAGAAACACACGGTGTACAGGGCATTTACAGCGATCAAGACAACCCCTTCAACGGTTTCGGGCAGACGGTGCAGGAGGCTGTAAACGATGGGCACAATAAGGAAAATCAGGTAGAACACCGACAGATACAGTAATGCAGGGACGAGCTGGCTCGGCTCCGAAGCTTTCCCATAGAAGGCCTCATACCACGTTGCATAGAGGACAAACGTGCCTGCCATGCACAGCACGTCCAGCGCCCGCCACCGGCGGTAGTACGCCGCCGCCAGAGCGCCCAGATTGAGGATGGTAATGTAGGTAAAAAGGACATAAGGGTGATTCTCGCCTGTTGACAGCAGAACGGGACTCAGGAAGCCGCCGATCATGCCCAGTATCGCGATGGCTGAGGCCTGGTGGACAACCGCCATAACGATGGAAAGAACTGTCAGAAGAATAGCCAGGGCAAACGACAGCTCCTGCCCAGAAAGGTGGTAGACCTGGAACGCAAAGTAGATGCACAGGTACAGCGCCGCAATACCCAGTCCCGAAAGACCTTGGAACAGAATCGGCCACCCTTTGCGCCGGAAACGTTCCCCCACGCCCAAGGCAGCAAGACCCGCAACAGTCCCTATCGCGATGCGGCCGCTTGGGCCTATCCAGTCGTTGTCGTACGCATACTTTAAGAAGAAACCGATGCTCATGACGACCATCACCACGCCTAACCACAAAACCCACCGGGTCCCAAGGCGCAGCTCGAAGGACAAGGAGGTGCCGGGCAATAGCGGGCCTGAAGCGGCTGGAGGGCGCTCTTGAGCCCCGCTGGGCGTCCTCGTGGCCTCTTGTACGCGGGCTTCTCGAACCCCCTCGGGTTGCGGCGGGGGGGCGGGGGGGTGGGGGGGGGCTTCCCCCCGCGGGGCCCCCCGCGCAGAC
>CAZBQH010000044.1:0-32197 GCA_964493915.1 uncultured Nitrospiraceae bacterium | reverse complement strand
GGCTTGCACGCATCGCGGCATGGCCCCTTTGCCTGTACCAGACTGCCGCCTTCTTGCTCTACGGGTGGTTGCTTTTGCCGGGGCTTGCCTATCGTTTCCTCTGCTGGCCCATTGCCTTAACCGATCTCATCGAGCGTCTTTATGCGAAAGCTGCCAAACCCGATTGGTACAAGGCGGGGTTCCGCCTGGCTGTTGGATTCGTCGGCGAATGGGGACTGGGCCTCTATAGGCGCCCGCTGCGGCGGTTCTGGCTTCGCTGGCCGGCACAGAGCCTGGCGTGGGCATTGTGTTTGGCCGGGCTGGCATGGTTTGCAGCGGGCGGCGCGTGGGCAGTCATTTTGATCCCATACCTGCGCCAGGGCCGGCGCCTTCATGCCGCCCCGGTCGAGGCGTCAGAAGGGGACTACACCCGGCGGCCGCTGTGGTTCCGGCTCGAACCGCTCGACTTTGTAAGCTTGGCCATCATTTTCACCGTGGCAGCCGCACTGTGGCTCGTTCGCGCCAAGATCCATACTTTCGCGCCTGACGGGTATTACCATTTGCTCGTTGCGCGGCGCATCGCCGAGGACGGACTCGTTTTGCGCCCTCACTTGCTCGACTACTTTCGCGAGGGGATTATCCCGCGCTGGGACTGGTGGGAATACGCGCCCGGCGGCCGGCCCCACCTCTATCCGCCGTTGTTTCACTTTATCGTTGCTGTGTGCAGCTTGCTCTTCAACAAGGATGTCGAGCAGGGCATGCGGATTATCCAGGTCTTGACGCCTCCGGCGGTCTTTTTCTGTACCTGGTATCTGGCCCGGTGGCTTTTCGACGCCCGGCGCGGTTTTGTCGTACTGCTTCTTGTGGGGACGAACATGCTCTTTGTCATGCTCTCAGTCTGGTCTCTGCCGAGCATCCTGGCCAACGCGATCGTCCCCATCCTCCTTGTGTTTTTTCTCCGCCGGCGTCTTGCCGCATCCGCAACGCTTCTGGCGCTTGCCTTGTATGCCCACATGGGGGTGGGTGCGCTGACGGTGCTTGGTCTTCTTATCTTTTCAGTCTGGCGTCGCGAATACCTGCGGTTTTTCCTGGGTGTGGGCTTCGCGGCGGCGATCTTGGCATTTCCATGGTACAGTCACATTTGGGTCTACCGCGACTGGCTGGGAAATCCCATGGCCAGGCAGATCGCAGGGTCCTTTGCCGGACGCCTTGCTGGGGTCTACATGAAGATGAAGTGGCTTCTGATGCTCGACCTTCTCATGGTGCTTCTGGTCGTCAGGGCCTGGCGCATGATTCCCTGGTTCGAGACGCGCTATAGGCTTCTCCTAAGCATGTTCGCCGGTTTCGCCCCGATGTTCATCGAGTATGGCGGTCGCTTCTTCTGTCACACGGTCCAGCTTTGGGCCATTGTTGCAGCCGTGCCTCTCGTGCGCTTTTTGTCGCCTCCCTTGCGGATGCGCCGCGTTGCCGTGTTCATGGTGTTGGCTCTCATCGCTCCCACCCTCATGCTGGCGGGTCAGGAGGGCTCAGCGCGTCTGCGCATGCATCCCATGTTCTCGGGCTGGACCATGCTGTCTCTCATTATCGGCTCTGGCAACGGCGTTTTTGGCGACGCTGAGGAGCACGGGAAGCTTTCCTATGCACAGGCTGTCGAGCTCGGCCAGAAGATCAAAGAGATGAGCACGCCGGACCAGATCCTGCACATCGTCGGCGAGGGTCCTTACCAATCCAGCGCCTCGCTTGCCGTTACCTTGGGCTATCACGCAGACCGGCGGATCGACACGGCTGCATGGCCCGAGGTGCGCCCGGCCGATGCCGACCAAGCCGGAACCAGCGCCGCCGACGCCCGCGGCTGTTACATTTCCCGCAATCCGGGCGCGCTGCCCAAGGGTCTGCCGCAGGTGGACGTGGGGCGCTACCACATAGCGGTGGGCCCGCCCCCGCAGGCGCCGTCACTTCCGCTCGAGGACGAGCAGATGCCGCGTCTCCATGCCGAGGAACGAGAAGTAAGGAACCCGCTCGAGTTCACGGAAACCACTGCGAGGAAGGAATGAGACGGCATAAGCGTCGTCAAGGATCCACCAACCTGTAGGCCCCATCTGGTTGAAATCGGTCGTGCCTGCCCGCTCCATGAACGTGTCGCTCGTATACATCCCGTTGTATTCGTAGCCCCCGTCGATTTCGAGCGGATCTGCGCGGTAGGTCTCGAGAAGCTGGTCGATGCCGGTCCAACGCGCCCGGTTCCACGCCATATAGTCCTGTACGCAGGCCAGCGACACGACAAAGAGCACCAGGCATGCGGCGGCGGCGACCTGGACGGCTCTTGTGCTTCCAACGGTTCTGATTGCCGCTGCCGCAAGGATGGCGAGCGGAACGGACGCAGGCAGCAAATACCGGTCGAAAACTGCCGGCAGATAGGGGTTGTAAGGGGCTGCCAGCATTGAAACAGCCCAAAGCGTGAGGAAAAGGACGTGGTCTCGTCGCAGTCCGTTCCAATCCTTGTGGACAGCGGGCGCATCGGTGCGGAGGACCGTAGGAAGAACGCCATAGAGCAGGTCCGTCGCGAGCACCGCCGCGGATGCGATCGCGGGGATGGTAACCAGCCACCACCAGGCCCCGATTTGCACCGGCGCCCAATCCCTGGCGTCGAAATAGACCTCGCGAAGGGTGAGGGGTCCCGTGCCAAAATCGCGCAGCACATTGGGCATAAGCGGCAGCGGCAGCAACACCACGCCGCACGCCACGACGTCGATGGCAAGCGCGATTAGCCCAAACGTGAGCCAGCGTCTCCGAGTCCACCGCTCGATCCGCCGCGCAAGTAAGACGGCGCGCCCGACGAACAGCGGCAGCGTGAAGAGACCCGCGTAGAGCAGTGCTGCAAACGGGTAGCGCAACGCCAGCAGGATTCGGTAGAGCATAGGGGCGCCCTCGAGCAGCACAAGCCACGTGTAGGATGGACCGCCGGCTACTTTCAGAGCGGCGAGTCCCGCTCCCAAAATGACCCATGGTACGGCGCATGCCGCGGTGTGTCGTGCAAGCCCTTTCCTTCCCCAGCGGACCCGGCCGTAGACGAGCGTGAGTAGAAACGCCAGGGTCAGCAGCACGCCGAACTGCCGGACGCCGAAAGCCAGCGCGGCGAAGACGCTCGCCCAGACGCTGTCGGCAGTGCGGTTCGTTTTGAGGGCACGTAGGTAGAAGATGCCCGAAACACCCGCAAACGCCATGAAAGGGACGTCGCTCATATAGGTGTAGGACAGGTTGAGGAAGATGGGGTTGCTCAACACGGCGAGGCCGCAGAGCAGCGCCGTCCCATAGGACAGGCCGGCCTCGCGCCCGCACTCTGCCGCCATCCAGACGGCGATCACGGAGAGTACAAGCGTCGACAGGCGCAGCACGGTGAAACTGAAGCCGAAGGGGGCTGCAAACAGGGCGCCCCACAGCACATGGACCACCACGTTCGCCGCAGCGAATGGATGCGTCATATAACGATGCTGCGCAAGGAGGTTCTGGACCGCTTTTCCGTAGACCCAGTCGTCATTCAGAGGGAAATCCCCTCGGGCACTGACCGTTAGCACGGCCAACAGCATCAAGCCGAGCACCGGAACCAGAAGAGAATGGCGCAAACGCGCCGCCGCAAGGATGAGCGGACACGGGCCCTTCGACGGCCTAGATGAATCCGCAGCGGCAAGCGAAGGTCTGGGCGGCACTTTTCACGCGCCTCCTGTTCCGTGGAGCGTTTCCGCGAAGTGTACGCAAGCGCGTTTGCCGTCGCAACTGGCGGGATGGGTATGCACGAGCCGAGCGAGTATGTCGCTTTCCTTGCGTCCTGCAGCGGCGCAGGGATATGGTGCCTTTGGAAAAGGAGGGTGCGACGATGATGTTTTTGATGTTGTTGTTGGGGGCGCCGCCTGCGGACGCGCCCCTCACTGAGGCCCAGGTCGACGCCATACTAAGCGAAACCTCGGGGCCGCTGTTGCCCGAACTGCGCGAGGCGGACCCGGCGCAACTGCGTCAGGGAGTTCCGGGCAAGGCGATACTTACTTGGACCAAGGAGGTTTCGGAAGCCATCCCTCAGACAACGTACACGCTGTACCGGCGGTACCGGGCCGCAGGAGCGCGCCCTCCTTACGAGAGGCCTTACTTTCTGAAGCGTGAGGAGCTCGCCAAAGAGGCTATGGCGGCGTGGTTGGACGGCGACACGGGCCGGCTGGACCGCGTCAACGACCTGATATGGAGCGTCTGCGAGGAGACAACCTGGGTCCTGCCCGCTCACGAGCAGCCGCAGCACTCGATTGATTTGTTTGCCGCGGAAACGGCCTCGAATCTGGCCCACATTGATCTGGTCCTCGGCGAGATGCTTCCCGAGGAGATCCGCGACCGCGTCCGGAGCGAAGTGAATGCGCGAATCATCGCGCCGTACATCGAGCGTCCCGAAGCGTTCGGCTGGGGTCAGGGACACAACAACTGGACAGGCGTATGCGCGGGCTCGGTTGGGGAGACGATGCTCATCCTCGAGCAGGATCCCGGCCGGTTGGCCAAGGGAATCACGTTTGTACTCAGGCAACTGGAACGGTATGTCAGCAACGCCTTCGCGCCCGACGGCGCGAGTCTCGAAGGGATCGGCTATTGGAACTACGGGCTGCTCCACTACACGGGATTCGCGGAAATGCTCCGAGCCCGCACACAGGGCCGCATGGACCTGCTCGCGAACGAGCGGCTCCGGGATATCGCCCAATTCCCGGCCGTTATGGCGTTGGACGAAGAAACCTTCGCCAACTTCGCGGACAGCTCAGAGCATGGCAGTCTCGACCCATTCCTGGTTGCGCGCTTGGCGGGCCGGACCGGCACCGAGTCCCTTCGTGCGTTTGCGGGTTCCCCAACCTCATGGCGGTTCACTTCCCTTCTGCGGAACCTGCTCTGGTGGGACGGAGACACAGGCGGACCCTTCGAGATGGAGGATGCCTTCCTGCCCGAGTCCGGCATTGCCAAGTTGACGTGGGAGGTCGATGGCGCGGCCGCTGCGCTGGCCGCAAAAGCCGGTCACAACGCCGAACAGCACAATCACAACGACGTGGGCAGCTTTATCTTGCGAATCGGCGGGACCACGTACCTGTGCGATCCTGGCCCCGGCCTGTACAGTCGCGACTACTTCAGCGGCAAGCGCTATGACAATATCTTCGCCGGCTCCTATGGCCACAGCGTGCCGGTCATTGGCGGAAAACCGCAATCGGCGGGACGCGCGTTTTGTGGAACCCTGAGCAAGGAGAATGGAGGCGGGATCGTCATTCGATTCGAGGAGGCCTACGATGTGCCAGAGCTCGTCAAGGCGGAACGGCGCCTCGCCGTGGGCCAAGACGGCGCCCTCGCGCTCGAGGATTGCTACACCTTTCAAGGCGGCGGCCTGCCTGTCCAAGAGGTCTTCGTAACCTGGGAAGAGCCGGAGGCGGACGGTAACACGCTGCGCATCTCAGGCAAGAAGGGTGTGCTGACAATCGAGGCCCAGCATGGCGTGTTCGCCGTCGAGCGCCTGGAATCGGCTTCGAAAGAAAACCGTAAGGACGCTATTCTCAAGCGGATCACAGTGGACTATCCGGCCGCTACGGAGGTCACTGCCCAATTCCGCATGACGTGGCAGCAAGGTGCCGTCCATAGCCCTTGACTCAGAAGAGGGGACTGTCCCCCTTTCTCCGGATGGGGCGTTGTTACGCCAAGGAGATTTGGTTGTAGGATTTGAATAGACGCGATAGAAGCGGGATCGCGCCAGAAACGTTGACAAACCCGTGTATTCGAGGAGGTGAACGGCATGAACCGCAATCAGGAGATATCCAAACCGAAGCGCTTGTTTATCGAGGAGCTCGAGCAACCGGCCATCGCAGCCAAACAAGGGCCAGTCACGACCCTGGCTGTTGGCGAGGAGTCCGGCTGGTGGCTCATCACGTTTAAGGAAGGCGAAGACGCCGTCAAGGGCGCATGAGCGGCGTCGGTCGAGTGTGCGGCGGCCATGCGTTCTGTGCTTGTTCTAGGTGCGCACGATGACCCGCAGGCCCTGCGCGTGGCTGAGTGTCTTCGCGCGTCGCACGCAGCACCGATCTGGTGCGACAGCGCATCGTTTCCGGAAAAGGACAGGCTTAGCGCCGGGGGCAGCGGCTGGCGGCTGAATGACGAGCCTGTTCCGCCTGTCGGGGCTGTTTACGTCCGAGGTTTCGAGTGCAATCCGTCCGCCTCCCGGTATGCCGAGGACTTCGAAAGCCGGCCCCGGGGTCTGCTTGCGCAGATGGATGAGAAACGCTCGATGCTGGCGTCGTTCGTGCTCACGCTCGAAGCGGAGAAGGCGTCGGCCGTCAACGGGCTTATGGCCAACGCCCAGCACACAAACAAACCCTATCAGCTTGCTTTGCTGGGGCGGGCCGGTGTGCCGGTTCCTGACTGGCTAGCCACAAATGACCCGGAGGAAGTCCGAAGCTTTGTCAAGGCGGTGGGTCTCGCCGTTTATAAACCGTTAAGCGGGGGCGCGACCGTTCGCAAGGTCGAGCCCGAGGATCTGACGGACGAGCGCCTTCGCGCCCTGCAGGCGGCTCCTGTGTTGTTCCAGGAGTTGGCCGAGGGCCTATCGATCCGGGCGTATGTTGTGGGGCGGCGCGTTGTTGCGGCCGCTGTAATTCATTCGTCTGAGCTTGATTACCGGCGGGGAGAGGAGACCGTCGAACCGATCCGCCTGGCCCTCGAGGAACGGCGAGCCGCTGTGGCCGCAGCGCGGGCCTGCGGCATGCTCTTCACCGGGGTGGACCTCATACGTACCGCGAAGGGATACAAGGTGCTCGAGTGCAATCCCTCGCCGATGTTCGCCGTTTTCGAGGAGAAGACGGGCCTCGACGTAGCCGGTCCCTTAGCAAACCTGCTGCTGCGTTTGGCGCGTTAAGCCAGATCAAGGCCCGTCGAGCTGATGGCCAGGTTGGCGTGGAGCACGCCCTTCTGCTGGCCCAGTTCATCGGCCAAACGGCGGATTTCGCGGGCGTGGCCCCGCACGAGGATCATCTCGATGCAGAGACGCTCGTCGAGATGGACGTGGGTGGTCGCGAGGACGGCCTTGTGATGGTGATGCTGTAGATGGGTCAATTTGCTGCTGAGGTCGTGGGCCGCATGGTCATAAAGGAGCGTCACCGTGCCTACGGCCTCCGTGTCGCGTTCCCACTCCCGTTCGACAAGCCGGCTGCGGATCAGATCGCGGAAGAACTCCGAGCGGTTGGCGTAGCCGCTTTCTGCCACCATCTGTTCAAGCCGCTGGTATAACGGTTCGTCAATCGAGAGGCTTAGTCGCACGAGATTTGACATGGCGCTTCTTGATCCCGAAACCTCGAGATGCTACGCGAGTTGTGTTCCGCGCTGCAAACTCCCAAGACCGCCGGCCCTCTACGGCCGTTTTCTTGCGAGCCGCGTTTCCCATTCCTCCTCGAGTCGCGGCCGGGCTTTCCAGCGCCGATGAAACCAAAGCCATTGCTCTGGCGTGCGCCGAATTGCCGCTTCAATTGCATTCTGACATCGCTGGGTGTTTTCAACAAGGTCGTGCAGGAAATCGCCGCTCGACGCCATCTCGAGAGGCGGCGACACCTCGAGCAAGTAACGGCCGTTGGATCTACGGAGAAGTTGGACAAGATGGATCGGGGCCTGCGTTCGTGCGGCAACAAGCGCGGGCGCGATGGTGGCCCAGCAAGGTTGTCCGAAGAAACTGACCGGGGCGGCGCTTTCGCGCGGGCTTTGGTCAATCAAGATGCCGACGCACCATCCCTCTCGTACGAGCCGGACCACCTCATTGCCGGCGCCGGACTTGGGCAGGGTCCGCGCGCCGCCGCTGCACCGTACGGAATCAACGTACGCATTGAGGCGGGGATGGTCGAAGGGGCGTACTACCCCAGTGCAGTGGTGACCCAAACTGATCATGAGCTGGGCAATCCATTCCCAGTTCCCGAGATGGGCGCTTATCAGGAGATATCCCTTGCCGGAGACAATATGCTCGACACCGTGCGTTTCCACCAGATTCTTCGCCAATCCACGCTGCAAATGCGGGATGTGTGAGAACTCGGCAGCGACAATTCCTACATTCTGAGACGCCTTCTTCAGAATCCGACGTTTTTCGGATCGAGACAACGTCTCGCCGTACGCGAGGTCGAGATTCGCCATGCCGACACGTCGGATCCGCGGCACAAGGCAGTATGCGAGGCGCCCCGCCGTTCGCCCCAAAGCCCGGCTCCAAGGCAACGGCAAAAGAGCGGTCAGACGTCCGAAAATCATGGATGCCCACGCGCCGAGGCGAGGCGCCAGGCGACCCCGGTCCTTTGTCATCTCCTAGGCCTCCAGCGTAAGAGTCTCGCCAATCTGTGTCCGGAACTTGCGATAGGGGCCCCGGCAGTTGTCGTACATCCAGTCAATGGCGTCGGAATCGCCGTGGACGAAAACCACATTCTTGGGCTGAACGCGGTCGACGAGGGCAACCAGCTCTTCCCGCGGGGCGTGGGCGCTGAAATTGAAGCTCCTGCGATTCTCAAGCTGCACCTTGACGGGATGCCCGTTCCGCTCGAACCGGAGCGCGTCGCCTACCTCCGCGTGGAGGACTTGATACCCTAGGGTATCCGGATCTATGTAGCCTGCAAAGAAGATGCCGTGTTCTTTGCCGGTAACCATGTCCTGAGCGATCATGGCGGAGGGCGTATTCTCGATCATCATGCCGGAAGTTGCCACAATGATGCAGTTCCGTTTGAGCAAGTCGGCCCGCACCTGGCGTTCCCAGACGTCCCCAATGCGTTTGAAGCGGGTGAGAGGGGCCAGTTCGGCGCCGTCCCGCAAATAGCCAGAGTATTTGCCATAAATCTCATAGATGGCGCGACCCAATCCCGAGGCGTAGACAGGTACGTCAGGCAGACGCCCGACGGCCTGAAGGCGATTCACGGTGTTCAGCATTTCTTGAGTCCGGCCCAGCGCAAAACTTGGAATCAGCACGGAACCGCCTTGCTCGAGCACCGCTGCGATCGCTTTGGCAAAACGGCGCACTTCACCCTTGAGCCCGCCTTTCCGGTCCTCAGGTCGTGCCCCGTGGGTGCTCTCGATCACCAATGTGTCGACCTTCCACGCCGGATTGATTGGCGTCATGGCGCCGACAAGTTCTTGATCCGTGGTGGAGACGTCCCCCGTGTAAAGCAGCCTATGGCCGGGCACGCTGATAGAGACGCACGCCGACCCAAGGACGTGGCCGCTGTGGTGGAAAGACGCGCGGAAAGGGGCGTGCCACGAAAGGGCGAACTCCTGATCAAAATCCATGGCGTACGTCTGCATCAGAGCAAAATCAACATCGCCATGGCTATAAAGCGGGTAGCCGCTTATCCCGCGTTCGAGGGCGAGCATCCCCATGACGAACACGCTGTTATGCAGCATGCGGTCCATGATCCTCGTGGTCGGTTTCGTCGCATAGCACACCATGGCGGGATGCTCCCTCAGGAGAAAAGGGACGGCCCCGCAATGGTCCACATGTCCATGGGAGACAATGACGGCCTCAGGCTGATCCTCGATGAGCGAGAAGTCCGGAAGACTGTCGACGCCCTCTTTCTTGGGATGGAGTCCGCAGTCGAGAACCAGAGAATAGGCGTCGGCGCGCACAAGAAATGCGTTTGCGCCGATCTCAGATCCGCCTCCGAGAGGCGTTATTTGAATTGCTGGCAACGAAGGCTCCATCACATTTCGGGATCGCAGGGCAAGACAGCGTCGCAGGGCCGGCGCCGAAGGCTGTGCAAACTCTTGCAGCAGCGTTCGAGACGGGCTGATTGACGCATCGTGCGCGTATTTTACAGATCGACGCGATCGAGGTCCAGCCTTCGCCGTTTCTCATTTGCCTGCAATCAGGCCTTGTGATATCCTTCTGCGGAATGCTGTGGCCGGGTAGGCTGCGGTCCGATCAGGTCATAACGGGAAGACATCGTAGAACGTATTCTGAAAGGAATATCTGCTCGTGCGCAAGACTCACCGTTACATCGTCGCCATTGCCGCAGTTTTCGCTGCCGTCACGACAGGGGTCTACGGCGAAGTCATCGACCAAATCCTGGCGACTATCGATACCGAACCGGTCCTGCAGAGTGAAGTGATGGCGGAGGTAGCCCCGGAAATCAACCGCCTGCGCGCAACGGCGGGAGATCAAGAGGCGTTTCAGAGGCAAGTAAGCGAACTCGTCGACAAGGCCCTTCAGCAAGCTGTTGACAACCGGATCCTGGTGCGGGAGGCCCAACTTGCAGGGATGGAAATCACGGAGCAGATGGTTGAGGAACGGCTCGACACACTGCGGAAGATGTACGATACCAACGAGGAGTTTCTTCGAGATGTCGAGGCGTCGGGCGAGACAATGAGCGATCTCCGTGAACGGCTCAAAAAGCAGTTGCTGGCGATTCGTATGAGCATGGCTAAGCAGCGTGAGTTTGCAAAGGAAGCCGTCGTTTCCGAGTCCGACGTCGCGCAGTATTACCAGGATCATATCGACGAGTTTCAGCGGCCGGAAAGGGTGTACTGCCGACAGATCTTCATTGCTGCAGACGATTCCGAGACGGGCCGGGCCGTGGCGCGCGAACGCATCGAGATGATCCAGCGCGAGGCGGTCTCAGGCGCTGATTTTGGCGAACTCGCCGAGCAGTACTCGAAGGCGCCGGGTGCGGAGGAGGGTGGGGTGATCGGCTGGGTGATGCGGGGCGACCTGTGGAGCGAACTCGAGGACGCCGCATTCTCCACACCTATAGGTCAGGTGAGCAGCCCAGTAGAAACGAAGGCCGGTTTTCACTTGCTCCTTGTCGAGAAGCATGAGGAAGCCGGGTTAGCCGCTCTTGACGAGGTCCGCAGCGAGATCGAGCTTAAGCTGCGCGAACAGGCGGCCGCAGAACGTTTCGCGAAATGGATGGAGGAACTGCGCAAGCGGAGTCGCGTGCGCGTTTTCATCTGACGGGCTATGTTGGGCCGCTCCTTGAAAATGGCGTTTTGGGTAACCTATGACCACCTTTTTAAATTGATCGTCGTAAGTATGCTGTGGTCTTTGGCCGTTCTTGCGCCGGGCGCTTTCGCGGTGGCGGCCCTGATCTCCGGCCAGCCGGCTCTCATGGTGGTGGTAGGCGTGCCAATGGGCGTTCTCGCTTTCGGGGTAATCGGGCCCGTCGGCTCTGTGGGAATCGCCCACATGGTGAAGGTCCTTATTGACAAGCGCGATGGTTCGCTCGGCGACGCCTTTAGGGGCGTAAGACTGTACGGGCGCCGAGCTGCCGGTGCAGGGCTTGTATACCTGGGGTTGGTCGTCAGCCTCGGAGTAAGTGTCTGGTTTTATGCTTATATGTTGCGCGAGAGGGCGCCATGGCTGGGTTTTGCGATAAGTGCAGCGGCGTTTTGGGCGCTGGTTTTCGTCTGCCTTAGCGCGCTCTATGCCATGCCCGGTCTGGTGCAGAAGAGAGAGGGCGTCCTGGCAACGCTGCGTTTGAGTGCGTTGCTTGTGCTGGATAATCCGCTTTTTACGCTAGGTGTCGCTGCGCAGATTGCGGCCCTGACCCTCCTGGCGATTGCCGTGCCGCCCGTCCTCTTTTTTCTCTACGGCGGGGCGATCATGGCCGTTGCAGGAAGCGCCTACGAGATGCTCTCGCGGAAGTATGAAAACGCTATCGCGACGCGTGAAGCGGGCGCGGGCGTCGGTAAACCGGCACAAGACGCGAAGGAAGACCCTGATCAGAATGACGACTACCTGAACAGAGGATTCCGCGATTTTCTGTTTCCTTGGAAGGGATAGTTGACAGAGCGTATGACAAGGCCCTCTAGCGGATTGGGCTGCGATGGCACGAACAGCAATGGAGGAAGGAGAACCAGAGCGTTATGACCAGAATTACAGGCATCAAAGGACGGGAAATACTCGATTCGCGGGGTAATCCTACTGTCGAGGTGGATGTATTCCTCAGCAGCGGCGTGATTGGCCGCGCCGCCATACCTTCGGGCGCTTCAACGGGCGAGAATGAGGCTGTTGAACTGCGCGACAAGGACCCCAAACGGTACTTGGGCAAGGGCGTTCAGAAGGCCGTCGCGAACGTAAACGAGACGATTGCAGAGGAATTACTAGGGATGGATGCGCTCGAGCAGCGCGCCATCGACCGGACCTTGTGCGCACTGGACGGCACGAAAACCAAGAGCAAGTTGGGCGCAAACGCCATTCTCGGCGTGTCGTTGGCAACGGCCAAAGCAGCGGCTGCGGCGCTTGAGGTGCCTTTATACCGCTATATCGGCGGCGTCAACGCCCATGTCCTGCCCATTCCTATGATGAACATCCTGAACGGCGGCGCCCACGCTGACAACAACGTGGATATTCAGGAGTTCATGGTGATGCCCGCAGGCATGAGCTGTTTCAAAGAGGCGCTGCGGGCCGGCGCGGAAGTTTTCCATGCGCTGAAGGACGTCTTGAAAAAGGCTGGTCTAAACACCGCCGTGGGCGATGAAGGCGGTTTCGCACCGAATCTTGGCTCAAATCATGAGGCTATCGAGGTCATCCTCAAAGCCATCAAACAAGCTGGGTACAAGGCAGGCAAGGATGTCTGGCTGGCCATTGACTGCGCATCGAGCGAGTTTCTCAAAAACAAGAAATACGTATTGCAAGCGGAAAACACGTCAAAAACCGCCGAGGAAATGGCCGATCTCCTGGCAGAATGGGCCAATCGCTACCCCATTATCTCGATCGAGGACGGCATGGCCGAGAACGACTGGGCCGGATGGAAGATCCTCACGGACAAGCTCGGCGAACGGGTGCAATTGGTGGGTGACGACGTGTTTGTAACAAACACCGGATACCTGAGCAAAGGTATTAAACAGGGCGTCGCAAACTCGATCCTGGTGAAAGTAAACCAGATTGGCACAGTTACGGAAACGCTTGAGGCCGTTCAAATGGCCCACCGCGCCAAATACACGGTGGTCATTTCTCACCGGAGCGGCGAGACCGAAGACGCAACCATCGCCGACATCGTAGTAGCAACCAACGCAGGCCAAATCAAAACGGGATCCGCATCGCGCAGCGATCGAATTGCCAAATACAACCAGTTGCTGCGTATCGAGGAGGAACTTGCTGAAGACGCCGAATACCTTGGTATGAGCGCGTTTTACAATATCAGCCGCTAGGATGTTGTTATGCGAGCGCCTTTTTGCACATGAGAGGCTGCGTTTGAGGTATAATGGTTTAGATATGGCGTCCGGTGCGCGATTGCCGGGCGCCCGAGAGGGTGTTCCGTGTGGAGGCCTGTGAGGCGATGTATGGCGGCACAGCGAGGTGGTATTGGATCGTGCTGCTGATAGTCTGTGGATTGGTGGCGCTTTACGCTGAACGCCGGAACCTTGCAGGGAAATACGCTCAGTGGCAAGCGAGCGAAGACACGGTGCAGGCCCATCGACAGCGGCTGGAAAAGCTTGTCAAAGAACGCGACAGACTTCGAGAGAAGGTCGTAGACTTGAACAACGACCCTGTCGAGTTGGAGGCCGCCATTCGCCGCAGCAAGAAGCTGGTTCGTGAAGGCGAGACTATCTACCGTATCGAACCGGGAACAGCGGACAGCGCTGAAAGAGGAAGCCCAACGGCGCTGGAACGCAGTGGACGCCACTGAGCCGTTTCGGACACAACAGGGAGCGTGACGCAAACACACGAGATTATTCTTGAGAACCAGGAAGAGGCGGTCAAGCTTCTTGGCAGAAACGGCGAACTGCGTAAGCGCATCCAGCAAGTCGCCCCTGTCCGCATTATCGACCGGGGCGCCAAGGTGGTGGTCATGGGGGAGGAGTCTGATGCGCGTATGGTCGGGCGAATGCTCGACGAAATGCTGGTGGCCGTGCGGAAAGGCCACATGCCGACTATGGCTGACTTGACGTACGCACTCAACGAGGCCCGCAGCAACCGGGTCGACGATCTGGGCGGAGTCTTAGGCCACGCGTCGCAGACGCTTCGCCGGGATCTGCAGACCAAACCGCGCACAAGAGGTCAGAAAGAGTATCTTGAGGCAATCCGTTCCCACGAGCTCACCCTGGTGATCGGGCCCGCGGGCACGGGCAAGACCTATCTGGCGATGGCCGCTGCGGTGTCGGCGCTTCTCAACAAGGAAGTGAACAGGCTTATCTTGACGCGTCCTGCCGTCGAGGCGGGCGAGAGTCTGGGCTTTCTGCCGGGCGATATGCAAGAAAAGGTAAACCCCTATCTGAGACCCCTGTACGACGCGCTTTACTCGATGGTGGACGTAGAGAAGGTGCATCGTCTCGTCGATCGCGAGATGATCGAAGTGGCGCCATTGGCTTTCATGCGCGGCCGGACCCTTGCCAGTGCGTTTGCCATTCTCGATGAGGCCCAGAACACGACTTCCGAGCAAATGAAGATGTTCCTCACACGTCTCGGCGAAGGCTCGCGTGCGGTCGTGACAGGCGACGTTACCCAGACCGACTTGCCCCGAGGCACCATATCGGGACTGATCGAGGCGAGTCGTGTCCTGAAAGACACTTCCGGCGTGGCTATCGTCCAGCTGACGAAGGCGGATGTCGTCCGCCATCCCTTGGTGCAGGACATCATTGACGCCTACGAACGGGACAACGGAACAGCCGGCACCGCGCCTCTCTCGCAGTCGGAGCAAAGCAAAGCATCATGAATTACCCGCGCTTTTTCCGGCGCAAGAGCCACGATCTGCCGGGGACGTTTCGTGCTGTCCAGGAGGGAGGAGTTCCTGACGCGCTTTGGAAGCGGCGTTCCCACGTTGCGCTGGCGCTGGCCGCAGTGTTGCTTACCGGCGTGACCATTCCCCCGCGTTTGCCTGAGGACAAACCGCGCGAATTGGATTTCGAGTCGGGCCGAATTGCCCGCGAAGACCTTCAGGCAGACTTCGAGTTTCAGAGCATCGACCTCGAAGCCACCCGGGAGGCCAGAGAGGCCGCCGCGCGCAAAGTTCCCGACATCTATGAGGTGGATCAAGCGCGCGTGCGCGGCCAGATGGCGCTCCTGGCCGACCGCATCAACACATTGCGCGAGCAGCGCGACCAACTCGCTGAGCATGTTTACGAAGCCTTAGAAAAGGCGGGTCCCGGCCAGGATGTCGAGGCGGTAGCCGAACAGGCCACGAAGGAATACGCCAAAGCACTTCAGGAAGACCTCGACTTCGCAGCGCTGCAGGATCCTGAGATGCTGGCCTTGTGGTTGACCCCGAAGATGGAAACACTTTCCGGTCGGAGGTCCGTGGACACGGACGAAAGCAGCAGGTTGCGTCCAGATGCAGCCGATGTAGATACAGCCGAGGGCGCTTTTGAATTCGCCTATATGGATCGGCTGTCTCAGATGGCTACGACCGGGCTGGAGTATGTCCTTACCTATGGCGCTATTAGCAAAGAGGACCGGAGGCGCGCCGCTCAGCAAATGGGAGCTGCGGCGGCGGCTGATGAAGGACAAGAACGGAAAATCCAGATCGTGCGGGATCGGCCTGTAGCAGGGCTCAAAGACAATGAAATCGTCAACGTGATGCGAGTGCCGGCGCCTGAGGAGGCCCAGGCGCTCTTCCAGGCTGCATTAAGCGCCGGGGACATGCTCGACGAGCCGGGCGCTGAAAGCCGGCTGGTCGATGCAGCCTACGAGATGGCGGAACCCCTTCTTACCAACACGCTTAAGCTGAATCTGGCCCACACGTCCGGCGCTAAGGAGCGGGCGCGGGAAGCGGTGGCGGACGTGCCAAAGACCATCGAGCAAAACGCTCTGATCATCGCCAGGGGCGAACGCTGGACTGAACAGAAGCGCCTGGACGCCCGCAAGTACTTTGAGGAGTTTCGGAGCAGCCAGGGATCAGGCACCCATCTGTTCAGCTCGGTAGCAGGCCATGTGTTGCTCGTGGTTCTGGCGCTGGCCTGCATGGTCCGCGCTCTTCCGCTCTGGAGCAAAGATAGTGAGGAGGGCTTTCGTAACCTGACTCTGGGTTTGTTGATGCTGTGCGGGGTGCTCGTCGCGGGGCGTGCAATCTACTACTTTGACAATACCGGGTTCATGGCGCCCGTTGCGGCAGGGGGCATCTTGTTGGTCATCCTGACGAACGTCCGCGTAGCGGCAGTTACGAGCTTCCTCGCTGTTGTCTTGCTTTCACTCCAATACAGTTACGATTGGCGGCTTGTGCTCGTATCGAGCGCCATGACGCTGGCCGGCGTCCTCAGCATCGTGAAAGTGCGCCGCCGCCACGACATGGCCAATGCAGTCTTCAAGGCAACGGCCGTCGGTTTGGTTGCGGCTTGCGGCGTGCTGCTTGCAACCAATTCTTTCTTTACCGCAAGCGGATTGCACCGGCTGGTTTTGGTGCTTCTGAATGGTTTGAGCTGCTTGTTCATTGTTCCGGGGCTGCTGCCGCCACTCGAACGCTTGTTCGGAATCACGACGGATATCCAATTGCTCGAGTACTCTGATCTGAACAACCCCGTGTTGAGTCGGCTGGCTATCGAGGTCCCCGCTACGTATTCGCACAGTCTCATGCTCGGCCAACTGGCTGAAGCGGCGGCTGAAGCCGTCGGGGCGAACGGCTTGCTGGCGCGCGTCTGCGCTTACTATCATGACATCGGCAAGTTGCGCCGCCCCGAGTATTTCAGCGAGAATCAGACCGGAAGCAATGTCCACGACGCCTTGTCCCCGCGGCTGAGCGCCCGCGCCATTGCTTCCCACGTACTCGAAGGCTTCGAGATGGCCAAGGAACACCATCTTCCAGGCCCGATTATTGACGCAATTCTCGAACATCACGGCACAAGCCTGATCAGCTTCTTCTACCAGCAAGCTGCCGAGCGGCAGAAGCACGGCGACGTGGTCGAGACGGATTTCCGCTACCCCGGCCCGAAACCGCAAAGCCCCGAGACGGCCATTCTCATGATATGTGACGCCGTCGAGTCGGGCGTCCGCTCGATCAAGAATCCGAATGAAGATAGAGTCCGCGAGTTTGTGGACCGTATCATACGCAGCCGCAGCGAAGACGGCCAGTTCGATGAATGCGATCTGACACTTCGAGATCTTGATATCATTAAGGAGGTTGTGTCGAAGCGCATCCTGTCGAGTCTTCACACGCGCGTGTCTTATCCGGACAGACAAGAGGAACCGCAGGCCCAGAACGTCGTTTCTCTCCGGGGAGCTCAGGAATCGTGAGCGCTGTTGTACGAGTCAAAAACCAATCCGTACGCAAGAGAGTCGTCCGGTGCGATGTGCTTGAACGGATCGCAGAGAAGGTCTGTGCCGCCGAAGGAATCGACGACAGCGTGGAAGTCAGCTTGCTCCTGTGCGATGATGAGGATATGCGGCGTCTGAACCGGACTTATCGCGATCAGGACAGACCCACCGATGTGCTTGCTTTCGCACAAGACGGTCCGGCGGCGGGGCCGGTCCGCATACTGGGCGACATAGTCATATCGCTGGAGACGGTCGAGGCCCGATGCCGGCGAGACCAGTCGGCGATGCGTAAGGAAGTTCGCCTCCTCTTCTGCCACGGATTGCTTCATTTGCTCGGGTATGACCATGCTACGGAGCGCAGCCGGATGCGTATGGCGGCCAAACAGGCTGCCTCCCTTGGCTTGCCGGTGGCCGAGGTATGGCCGGTTCTTTCCGGAAGAGGTCTAGACCGGCGCGGCGCGTCGCGACAGGAGGTGTAGTTCTTCTTTGGACGACGATACAGACTCGCCAAAACAACGCCAGATACTTCGAGCGCTGCCAATCGTGCTGTTTATTGTGCTTCTTGCCGTTCTTGGAGGAGCGGCCGAAAATGATGCGGGCATGGCGCCGGAAACCCCCAGCAGCGACAGTTCGCAGGCTGCCTTTGATGGACTGGGCAGGGCGCCAGACGCGACCGAAGTGCAGTGGGTCCGCTTGTGGAAGAGCTTCGCGCATCACGTGCCTTTAGGTGTGGGACTGGCCATCTTGGTCCTTGTCGGCATGTCCGCCTTTTTCTCCGGTTCAGAGACTGCCTTTTTCGCGCTTGACAGGCTGCGTCTACGAAGCATGCGCGACGAGGGGAGTTTTACGGGAGGCCTGGTCGCGGGGATGATGGTCCATCCGGGCCGTCTGTTAACGACGATTCTGACGTGCAACATCATCGTCAACGTGTTTATAGGCGTCCTGTTGGGTGCACGCATTGAACGGGTCATCATGGACACCTATGCCGTTCGTCCTGTCGTCTCCTACTCGCTTGCCGTGGCCATCTGCACCGTGTTCCTCGTCTTTTTCGGCGAGATCGCGCCAAAAATCGTGGCGGTGCGCACCTCAGAAACCTTGGCCCGCATGGCAGCGGCGCCCCTGCTGATAGCGGACCGGTTCGTCGGCCCGCTGCGCAACAGCGTTTTGTGGATCACCAATTCTCTGTTTCGTGTGACCCATTTTCACGAATTGCGCGCCGCTCCATATATTACAGACGAGGAGCTGAAGTCGGTCTTGACCGACAGCGAAAAGAAGGGCGTTATCGAGGAAGATGAGCGGCAGATGATTCAAGGCATCCTCGAATTTTCCGGTGCAAGTCTACGTGAAATCCTGACGCCGCGAACCGACGTTGTCGCGTTGCCGGAGACCGCTACTGTCAGTGAGGCGCTGGATACGCTGCGCCAACACGAGTACTCCCGGATGCCTGTCTACCGGGATGATCTGGACCACGTGACGGGGGTGCTGGTGGCCAAAGATCTGATCCCCAGCTTTGCCAAGGGAGATATAGAGCGGCAGGTCTCGACGCTTACCCGGTCGCCCCACTTTGTGCCCGAAACCATGACGGTTCAGCAGTTTGTGAAAGATTCTCAGCGCCGGCGGGTTCATCTTGCCGTCGTGGTCGATGAATATGGCGGCACCTCGGGAATCGTGACGCTCGAGGACGCCGTCGAGGAGGTCGTAGGCGATATTCCAGGCGAGGATGAGCGTGTAGAGATGCACTATGCCAAGATTGCGGACGGGGAGTATCTTCTTGAGGGGAACTGCCCCCTTGACGACCTCAGCGAACTCATAGGCGCCACGCTTGAAGATGAGGAGCATTCGACACTTGCGGGATTCCTCATGAACCAGAGCGATAAGGTGCTTGAGCCGGGCGACCAAGTGGAACACGACGGGATTCTATTCATCGTCGAGGAATGTGCAGGAAAACGGGCCAAGAGCGTGCGCGTGCGCGTGCTGCATCCCCGCAAGGAGGATGTGCTGCACGAGAAGGATAACCAGCTTTGACAGGTGTTGTGATAGCGCTTTCCGTGTTTGCCGTAGCTGTTCTTGTCGAGGCCTTGTTTGCCGGCTACGAGACGGGTTTCGTGCAGTGCAACGCTATACGCATCCGGTATCTTGCTGAAGAAGAGCATCTTTCCCGCGCTGCGCGTCTGCTTCGATACCTCAACACCCCCGACAGACTGCTGACGACGCTTCTGGTTGGAACAAATATCGGCACGGTTGCTGCTACGGTCGCCTTCACGAGGCAATTCGGCCATCTGGCGGCCCTGCTCGTGGCAACACCTATCTTGGTGTTGTTTGCAGAGGTCCTTCCCAAAAGCATGTTTCGGGCCCATCCCAACCGATTGACATTGGCATTGCTCCCTGTTATGAGAGTCTTCCATGTGTTGCTGTGGCCGATAGCAGCGCCTTTGACATGGCTCACCGTGTTGGCTTTCCGGGCCTCCGGCGCCCGGGACCAGCATATCCGGCCGCTCATGTCCTCGCTCGAGGACGTGCGTTTCCTCATAGATGAAAGCGCGGACCATGGCGATCTCGAACGGGAAGAGCAGCGGATGATCCACTCCGTTATCGACATGCAGCGGACACAGGCCAAGGAGATCATGGTCCCGAGGATAGAAATCCAGGCGCTGGCGGACACCGCCACGCGTGACGAATTACTCAGCCTTTTTGCGGAGACCGGGCGTACTCGCGTTCCCATTTACCACGAGAGCGTCGATTCCATCATCGGCGTGGTCAACGCTCACGACGTTTTGCGCGACATCGAAGCTGGCAACGGCGGCATTGGACGTTTCGTGCGCGATGTCATGCACGTTCCGGATACAATGAAGGTGGACGCGCTGTTTGAAGCGCTCAAAAACGCCAAACAACACATGGCTATTGTAATGGACGAATACGGCGGAACGGATGGTTTGATTACCATCGAAGACATTCTCGAAGAGATTTTCGGCGAAATACAGGACGAACATGATATCGAGGAAACACGTTTCCGGCAGGTCGGACCGGACGCCTACGTCATCGATGCCAGGTTGTCACTCGAGGAGGCCGCCGAGGTCATGAATGCGCGCCTGACGGATGAAGACGTCGAGACGGTGGGCGGCTGGTTGATGCATCTCGCCGGGCGCATCCCTCTCCCTGGCGAAGTCATCCTGGTGCCCGGCTTCAGAGTTACGGTTCTGGACGGCGAGCGGAACCATATTGACAAAGTGAGGATAGAAGTCTTGCCTGAGGCAAAAGAGCAAGCACATGTTGAAGTCTAGGAAAAGAGACGCCCGTTCCGGTTATCTGCCCCTCATCCAGCGCATTTGGAGCTACGTTTGGCGCTATCTCATAACCGGACTGATGGTTTGGATCCCGCTGATTGTCACGTTGTGGGTTGCCTGGTTAGTCACAAGCAAACTGATCATCGGGGTCGACAACCTTGTCGCTGAGGCAGTTCTTTACCTTCGCGACGTGGGCGAGAAGGTCCGAGGTCTTGCCTTCCTGCAACGGATTCCCGTTTTCAAGGGGTTCGGATTGCTGGTTGCGGTGGTGCTTTTTGTTTCGACAGGTTTTTTCACCCGTTACTTGATCGGCCGCAAGATTATCGCTTACGGCGAGACTATTGTAAACCGCATTCCCCTTATCCGCCGGATTTACCGTGCCGCTCAGCAGATTCGCGACGTCTTTGTGGGGCGCAAAGGCACGGTTTTCCAGTACGTATGTCTTGTCGAGTATCCCCGTCCGGGCATGGTGGCGGTGGCCTTTGTTACCTCCGCGGAGCAGGGCATTATCCAGGAGGTGACGGGCCAGGAGTTGGTGGCCGTTTTCGTGCCTACGACGCCGAACCCTACGTCTGGTTATCTCATCTATTTGCCCCCTCAAGAGATCGTGTTCCTTGACATCAGTATCGAGGAAGCGATGAAGCTGATCATTTCGGGCGGCGCCTATCAACCTGTCAAACTGCTCGACCAAGCGCGCGACCTGCCTGTCGGGACCAAGGCACAGGTTAAACGCCCCACAGCGGTGTAAGCGTCGCGCGTCCTCATAAGCTCTGCATGCGGTTCAGCAGGCAGAGGCCTTTCCCATGGAATTGTCCGAGACGAATCAGTACGATCCGGACTCGAGCAGTGTTTTCCGATGACGGGGAACAAGATGATGGGGGCCAAAAGGAGAAACGCTGATGAAACTGGGTATGGTCACCTACAACATGGGCAAAGGGATGGATCTGCCTGCTTTGATTAAGTTCTGCGAAGAGACCGATCTCGAGGGGGTCGAGCTGCGGACGACCCATGCCCACGGCGTCGAAATCGATCTTAATGAGGAACAACGCCGCGAGGTCAAACGCCGTTTCGAGGATTCCCCTATCGCTCTTGCGGGGCTGGGTTCTACCTACGAGTACCATAGCACGGACCCGGCGGTGGTCAAGCAGAACATCGAAGGGTCGATAGCCTATGCGCAATTGGCCGCCGACGTGGGCGCTCCGGGCATTAAAGTCCGCCCAAACGGCATTCCAGACGGCGTGGCCCCGGAGCAGACCTGCGAACAGATAGGCCGCGCGTTGCGTCAGGTTGCCATGTATGCGGAGGGCATCGGCGTCGAGGTGCGGCTTGAAGTGCATGGCAAGCGCTCGTCGAATCCCAGTTATTGCCGGATGATGGTTGATGCGGCTGACCATCAGAACGTCAAGATCTGCTGGAACTCGAATCCTACCGATATGGACGAACAGGGGAGCATCGACCACAGTTTCGAGCTGCTTAAAGACTACATCGGCTTGGTCCATATTACGGACATCGGCATTCCGCAGTACCCATGGCAGGACCTCTTCAGCAAGTTGCAGGTTCTGGGCTACACCGGTTTCTGTCTCGCCGAGATCCAGTACAATGAGCAGCCTGAGCGCTTCATGAAGTACTACCGGACGCTTTTTGACCTGTACACAGGCAACTACAAGTGGCGGGGCAGATCATAAACGAGAGCCAAAGCCGAGCGGGCGTCCCTGATTTTCTCGATGCATCCGTAACGGCGATTCCCGGCATTGGTGAGAAACGCGCCGGGCTTCTCTCTAAGCTCGGGACAGCTACAGTGCGTGATTTGCTCTGCCACTTTCCCCGGGGCTATGAAGACAGGCGCCGCATGACCCCTATCAGCGAACTGCAGGATGGTCAGACTGCCACCATCGAGGCCCAGGTGATCCGTGCCCAGAGCGTGCGGTTGCGGCGGCGCCAGACATTGGCTGTGGCCGTTCTTGCTGACGGCACAGGGTCCATTCGCGCCACCTGGTTTGGGCGGGGGTTTCTGGCCAACACCTTTGCGCCCGGGACGCGTTGGATCTTGACGGGCACTGTGGGCCGGTACAAGGGGCTTGCGCTCAAAAACCCGGAGTACGAGGCCTTGTCCCAAGACGACGAGGATGTCCTGAACACGGGCCGAATCGTACCTGTCTACCGGCTTACCGAGGGCGTCACCCAGCGCATGCTCCGGCGGTGCGTTTTTACAGCGCTTGGCATGATTGGAAAAGCGGAGTATGCCGAGACCCTGCCGTCGGAGCTTTTGCTTCGTCATGAGCTGCTTCCGGCGAGCGAGGCGATCCGAGCGGTCCATTTCCCGTCAGAGATGAGCCAAGCCGAGGCCGCCCGGAACCGCTTCGCCTATGAGGAGCTTGTGGGCGTGCAGCTCGGCGTGCTCATGGCGCGCAGTCGGCGCATCGAGAAAGAGCGGGGGCATCCGCATAATGTCGACGGCCCGGCCTTGGCTGCTTTGCGGGCTGCGCTCCCGTTCAAGCTGACGCCGGGGCAGGTCAGAGCGGTTGCGGATATCTTGACCGACATGGCGTCACCGAGGCCAATGCTTCGTCTGCTTCAGGGCGACGTCGGCTGCGGAAAGACGGTCGTCGCACTTCACGCTATTGCCGCCGCTGTGGACGGGGGCTTCCAGGCGGCGCTGATGGCCCCGACGGAGATATTGGCCGAGCAGCATTGGATCGCGCTGCGGGAGCTGCTCGCGCCTCTCCACTTGCGTGTGGCGTTGCTCACGGGCTCTACCAAGGATGCTGCCGACGTTCGTGAAAGCGCGGCCCAGGGCGATTGCGACGTCTTGGTCGGCACTCACGCACTGATTCAAGAGCGAAGCGCTTTCCACCGCCTGGGCCTCGCGATCATTGACGAACAGCACCGGTTTGGCGTGTTTCAGCGGAGCGCCCTGGTCGACAAAGGGACAAGACCCGACGTGCTCCAGATGACCGCGACGCCGATTCCCCGCACGCTGGCCATCACGGTTTACGGAGGAATGGATGTCTCGGTGATCGAGGATATGCCGACGGGGCGATTGCCCGTCAAGACGCGAACGATCGGTCCGCGCAAAGCGGCAGACCTTTACGCCTACATCCGCGACCAAGCGCAGCGAGGTTTCCAGACCTACATTATTTGTCCTCTTGTTGAAGAGTCGGAAAACCGCAACCATAAGGCGGTCGTCTCGCATTACGAGGAGCTTTCGGCCGGTAGTCTAGCCGGTCTGCGGACTGGTCTCATTCACGGCCGGATGACGGGTCAGGAGAAAGAGGATGTCATGCACCGCTTCAAACAGGGCGCAATCGACGTCCTCTTCGCAACGAGCGTGATCGAAGTCGGCATCGACGTGCCCCGCGTTACCACCATGGTTGTCGAAGACGCCGGTTCTTTCGGTCTGACACAGCTCCACCAGCTCCGGGGCCGCGTCGGCCGCGGGACAGAACAGGCCTACTGTTTCCTCCTCGGTAAGGCGGCGACTCCAGAGGGCCGCCGTCGCATCGAGTTGCTGTGCAGATTCAGCAGCGGGTTCGATATTGCCGAAGAAGACCTTAAGCTGAGAGGTCCCGGCGAGTTTCGTGGAGTACGGCAGGCTGGCTTGAGCGACTTGCGCGTAGCAGACCTTGTAGGGGACGTACGCCTGCTCGATCGTGCACGCCGGGACGCACAACGCCTGCTGGCACGCGACCCAACTCTTGACGGACCGGAACTCGCATCCTTGGCGGAAACAGCCAGACGCTTCGCCGACCTCAACCCTTAGGGCGGAATGCGGAAACCTGGCGCGCTTCCGTCGCGACCGCGTTTTTCCTTGAGACTCGCAGAAGAGGTCCGGCTCGGCTATAATCGCGTGATTCCGTGTCTAGGGAAGTGCCGTGTGCATCATCAGCCGCTACATCTTGCGCGAGACCATCGTTCCGTCCTTTCTGGCCTTTGTTGTCATCACGTTTGTCGCGATTGCCAACGAGCTGCGGGAACGGATCGAGCGCTTGCCCCTGGCTTACGTCAGTCTTCAGGACCTGGCACGGTTGGCCATGTACTTTGTTCCTGCCCTCACAGTCTACGTTGTGCCGGTGACCTACATGATGGGGCTTCTGCTCGCCTTCGCAAGGCTTGCTCAGCAAAATGAGATCACGGCGATGCGCGCCGCGGGCGTTCCCCTGAAACGCGTGGTGCTGCCGGTTATCGCGGGCGGGGCTCTCTTGAGCATTGTCGTTTTTGGCGTTCAGGACCGCGTCCAGACTTGGGCGATAGGCCGTGCACACCGGTTGGTGACTGTTGAGCTCCCGTTGCGGATCACCTTTGATGCCTTGCCGCCGGGCGTCATGCACGAATTTGGCGACTGGCGCGTCTATATCGGCTCGAAAGACTCCAGGTCCGGGACGCTCCACGACGTAGACATTCTCATTCCCGATGACGAGGGACGTGCCCAGGTCTTTCACACAGAATCGGCGAGGGTGGTTAGAGAGCAGGGTAGAACCGTTATCCAGATGCAGAAGGGTCACGTGATCCTCCCGCCCGAAAAGGGTGCGCTCGGCCGGATCACGTTCCGCGAGACCAACTTGGTTGTTCCTCAACGGTTGCCGCGTATGGCGCCTCCCGCGCGGAGTCAAATGACTCTGGGCCAGCTCTACAAACGGCAGGCTGAGATGGAGATTATCCTGGATGCGCGCGATAACAGCTCTTTCGACGAAGCCCTTGTAGCCGCGCTCGATGAAGGGGACACCGGCGAAGCCACGCTTGATCGGATGGTCGACGACCTGAAGCTCGACCGGCCCGGTTTGGACGCGCTCAGTCCCCATGTGCTCCGCGACATGCTGGCGACTCCCGCCGACAGACTGAAAGACGAACTGCGCAAGGTGCGTGAAGAAATCGGCGACCGGCTGAGTCTCCCTTTCGCTTGCCTGGCTGTGAGCATCGCGGCTGCGCCTCTTGTTGTGCGCGGGCGGCACGGCGGCCGTTCATACAGCTTCGCAATCGGCTTTTCGGTCGCCTTGTTCTACTACCTTCTCTACATGGTGCTCAAACCGCGCGGTCTTCAGGATCTGCCTGAGGTCGTTGTGCGCACCATGGCGCCTAATGTGATCCTGGGTCTTGCTGGCCTGTGGTTTCTATGGCGGGTAGATCGCGTATGACCGTACTCGACCGTTATCTCTTCATGCGACTCGGCTCAGCCTTGATAAAAGCGGTGGTCTCATTCCTCTTTCTTTTCGTTTTTATCGATCTCCTGACCGAGCGGCGAGGCGACATTCTGCAGTATGACGTCCCTTGGCACGCCGTCTTGCGCTACTACGCAGCTATGGCGCCGCAGGTCGTCTACCAGGTCACGCCCTTGGGCGTTCTGGTCTCAGGCCTGCTTGTGCTGGGCGACGCAGCTCAGAACAACGAGGTAACCGCCGCACTCGCGGGAGGGATCAGTCTGCGCCGTTTCGTGCGTACGCCCATTGCGGCAGCGCTCGTCTTCTCGATGGCCGTTTTCGCCATGGAGGAGTTTGTGGGCGCACAAGCCAGCAGGCAAGCCGCGGCCATCGACGAAAACTACTTTGCGCGCAGCGACAGCGGAAGCCTGCGTACCGGGGTGAGTTGGGCCAGTTTGCGCGGCGGATGGACCTGCCATATCCTTAAGTTCAACCGTCTGGCGTTAACCGGCGAGAATGTCTTGCTGAACTCAATCCGCAAAGACGCCGTCGAGCAGATCATTGCGCGGCGGATATACTGGGACGAACAGCGACGCCAATGGATGCTCGAAGACGGCCGGTGGTTCATTTTCGATCCGAACGTCAAAGGCGTCGAGGCGGAGGCGCGGATCACGCAGCTCCCCGCTCCTGTCACGGAGACCCCTGGCGAGCTCTTTGCGATGGATCGCCCACCCGAGACCAAGACCGCTGGACAGTTGGCCCGGGAGGTCCGGCGCGCTGCGGACCGGGGAATCGACGTGCAGGGTTTGCTCGTGGACTACCACGCGAAGTTCTCCCAGCCGGCTCTGAGCTTCGTCATGATTTGGCTAGCCGTTCCGTTTGCCTTGCGCATTCGCCGTGGCAGCGTCGCAATCAGTTTCGGTGCAAGCATCGCTATCGCGATCGCCTATCTGATCCTTTTCGGGATTGGTGTTACCTTGGGAGATGTGGGCCGTCTGCCTCCGATCCTGGCCGCTTGGCTTGCGAACATTGTCTTCTTAACTATCGGCGTAGTTCTTTTCTTGCGGACGCCGACCTGAGGCGTAGTGTAGCGCGCTCACCGCAGGGAGACCGTGAAGGCAACTTGCTGTGACGGAGGTGTGGTCGCTTCTGCATTCCATGTTAAACTGTCACGGTGCTTAGGCGCGGCAATTCGCCCAGTTCACCTGTCTTATGCACTGCTGATGGAGGGTTCGAGCAATGGCGGCGGCGATTCTGGCGATGTCGATGGCGACGAGTGGCGCAACAGCGGACATGCAGACTGCGACGATGGATCTGGCGGGCCCGTGGGCGTTTCAACTTGACCCGAAGGACGAAGGCGTCCCAGCCCGTTGGTATGCGACGTCCCTTTCAGGCGAAATGCGGCTCCCCGGCTCGGTAGATGAGCAACGTCTCGGGGAGAGGGTGGTAGAACCTGAGTTGGGACGTCTCACCCGTTCATACCGCTATGTCGGGCCTGCATGGTATCAGAAGACGGCAACCATTCCCGAGACATGGCGAGGCAAACACGTCGAGCTGGTCCTTGAACGAGTCCACTGGACGACTCAGGTCTGGCTCGATGAATCCTACATTGGCGCCGCAGACAGCCTCAGCGTTCCCCAGGTCTTTGATCTCTCCGGGTGGGCCGTTCCGGGCACGCATCGGCTGACGTTGCGCATCGACAACCGCATCCACGTCAACGTAGGCCACGCTCCTGCAGGCCTGATGTGGGCTCACGCCCTTACCGATGAAACGCAGACGAATTGGAACGGAGTCATAGGACGGGTCGAGCTTGTTGCGAGAGATCCCGTGTGGATTAAAACTGCGCAGGTCTATCCGGAGCTCGAACAGGGCCGAGCGCGTATTGTGATCGAGGTGCGCAACGCCACAGGCGGACCGATCGCGGGGACGCTCAGAGCGTCGGCGGAATGTGATGGCCATCAGCTCGGACCTGTCGACGCGGCCATCGATTGCGAGGGCGATGTGGTCAGGCCCGAGCTGATCCTGCCCATTGACGCGTCAGCCAAGGTGTGGGACGAGTTTTCGCCGCATGTGTACACGCTCACGGCGGAACTCTCTGCTCATGACCGGGCAACGGATTTCGCCGACCGGTACACGGCGCGCTTTGGCTTACGCACCTTTCGCGCAGAGGGACGCGACCTGCTGTTGAATAAGCGGCGCGTTTTCCTGCGCGGGAACCTGGACTGCTGTATATTCCCACTCACCGGCTATCCCCCTATGACGCTAGACGGTTGGCGGCGCGAGTTCGAGACCCTCAAGTCCTATGGCATGAATAGCGCACGGTTTCACTCGTGGTGTCCGCTGGAAGCTGCCTTCGAGGTGGCAGACGAACTGGGCTTCATGCTGCAGATTGAGTGTCCATTGTGGGACGGCTACGGGCATGTCGGCGATCTTGCGGACCGGGCCGCCTACATCCGTTTTGAGGCGCAGCGCCTTGTCGACGCCTACGGCAACCACCCCTCCTTTTGCCTCATGTCGATGGGAAATGAGTTGGGGGACGGGAAAGAGCATTACCTGCGCTACCTCGTCGAGGTGTTGCGAGCACATGACCCGCGCCGTCTCTACACCTGCACCACCCATCCTTCGGACCGCAGCCGCAACGACGACTACTTCGTGACTGCAGCCACCGAGGACGGCGGCACGCGCGGTCTCCCGCTCACAGCGCAAAGTCAGCCGGGCACGGACTTTGACTATCGTGAAGCCCTCGTCCATTACACGCGCCCGGTCATCGCCCATGAGGTCGGGCAGTATTGTTTCTTTCCGCAGTTTGATTGGACTGCCAAATATAGCGGCCATTTGAAGGCCCATTACTTCGACATTTTCCGCCAGCGTTTCCTCCAACATCACCCGGAGGGCCAAGACAAGCATTTCATGCGCGCATCAGGCGTTTTCGCAGGGCTGCTGTATAAGGCTGAGATTGAGGCGCAACTGCGTACGCCGGAAATCGCCGGCTTCCAACTGCTCGGGCTACAGGACTTCCCAGGCCAGGGAGTCGCCCTTGTCGGTATGCTTGATCCATTCTGGGACTCAAAGGGTCTTGTCGCACCGGAGGCGTGGCGCCGTTTCTGCAGTCCTACAGTCCCGTTGGTACGAATCCCGAAGCATGTCTGGCAGCCCGGCGAGGTGTTCGAGGCAGAAGCAGAAGTGCGTCACCATGGGCCGTTCGATTTGCCCGCCACGCGTTGGCGTTGGCGCATCATTGACAGCAATGGGAATCAGCTCGCCTCAGATACGCTAGGGCCGATCGACGTCCCGACGGGCGGGATCACCGCCTTGGGCGTTATACGTCTTGCCGTTCCAGAGGCGGCACGGCCTTGCGAGTGGACGCTCGAGCTGGCGCAGGAGGGCGGGGAGGCCGTCAACACGTGGCGGCTGTGGGTCTACCCAAGGCTTCATGGCAAGGAGGCGCCGTCGGGCGTTCTTTACGCCCGGGTTTGGGACGAGCCTGTGAAAGAGGCCTTGGCAGCCGGCAAGACGGTCCTCCTGAATCCAAAGCCCCAGACCTTGGACGGCGCCGTGCCTGTCCGATTCGGCACGGTCGCATGGTCCAAACAACTTTTCCCACAACAACCGTCCTCGATGGGCATCTTGTGCGACCCGAAACACCCTGCGCTGGCTTTGTTTCCGACGCGGTTCCACGCAGACTGGCAGTGGTACGCCTTGCTACGGGATGGGGCGGCCCTCAATCTGAACGAGCTTCCCGTCGAGGCGAGTCCCATTGTCAGCGTTATTGACGACTACAACACCAGCAATCGCCTGGGCGTTTTGCTTGAAGCACAAGTGGGGCCCGGCCGGCTGCTCCTATGCACTCTTGACCTCGATCGCGGCCTTGCTGACCAGCCTGTACGCCAATGGTTTCGCAAGAGTCTTTTCGAATACGCCGCCTCGGACCTGTTCCGTCCCCAGCATACGGTGACGGTTGAGGCGTTGGATGCTGTGCTGAAGGAAGCGACCCTTGCCCTATACCGGAGCGCAGCTGGCGCGCCGGAGAAGCCCGAGTCTCTGGATAGGGCGGTTTTGCATGTCCATGCTGCAACAAAGGTTCCTGCGATGCGCAGCGATCTGGCGTGGAGTCTGAGCCATGACGATGTGATTGCCTGTCTCGATGGCTTCGAGTACGAGGTCACGGGGATGAGCTGGCGCGACAGTGGCGGTTCGGCGTGGTACGGAGGGAATCTCGCGCTCACCGTGGTTTGTCCCAAGGGCTTCATCGGCACGTTGTCGATACGCTTCCACGATTGGAATGGACAGGGCCGCAGATCGCGCATCTTCTTCGAGGGACGCGACCTCGGCCCCCTGTCGAGCTATGAACAGGGCGTTTGGCTGAACTTCCCCGTCACAGTCAGCATGTCGGCCGACGGCATGCTGACCCTTCGCACGCAGGCCGAGGCTGGGCCGAATGTGATGATCACGCACCTTGCACTGGCGCCGGGGTCGTAAGGGCGTCCCGATGGCAGAGAAGCACGGTGGGGGCAGTGCGTCCGTCAAGGCGTTTTTGAAGGAGCACGGCCGGGGCACAACGGGCTGTGGTTGTGTGTGCACGCGAGCCCATTCCATGGGGTCTCCCACCAGCGCCAAAAAAAATCATCAAAAAGTTTCCCCCTTTTTGGCCAAAGTCCGTCTATTATGGTCAGAGAAAGTGAAAAGGGTCTATGCGGTTGCCAGGCGCTGGCGGCTCTTACACGGGAGGGACCGAAAGTTGGAGGACTACTCGAAACTGGTTTCAGCAGCTCAGGAGGGCGACCAGGACGCCTATGGCGAGCTGGTAGAGCACTATTACGGCGCATTCTACGCCCTTGCTTTCAGTGCGGTGCGTGACGAATCGGGTGCGCAGGAGATCGCTCAGGAGGCCCTGCTGGCCGGTTGGGCCCATATTGGGAGCCTCAGGGAGCCGGCGGCGTTCCTGGTCTGGATGCGCAAAATCACAAGGAATTATGCTGTGAACTGGCTACGCGACAGGAAATTCAGGCAGTTGTTGAAGACTCGTTTGGGAAAAGAACCTGAAAGGCTGCCGGGGCCGCCCCCTACTCCTCCGGAGGAGCTGAGCAAGAAGGAACGCCTCGATCTGCTCCGTGAGGCTTTGGCTGCCTTGGCCCCCAAGTGGAGGGAAGCGCTTATCGTGTATTACTTCGAGCGGCGCTCCCTCAAGAATGCGGCCTCTTTCTTGGGGATCCGCACTGAAACACTGAAGAAACGGCTTCGCGTGGCGCGGAAGGCGCTCCGCCAGAAATGGTCGCAGGCCACCGAAGACGAGCTGGAACTGTTGCGGCCTGCGGACACCGCAGCGGCCCGCCAGCAAGTCATGGGGGCCCTTGCAGCCGGCCCCGCCGCCCCGTTCTTTGCCAAAACGGCGGCGGATTCCGGTCTTGGCATGTGGATACACCATTTTCTGCATGGCGGCGCTCTGCGACTGGCGGATATCCGCCTTATGCTTGTCACGTGCGCCAGACCGGTCGCAATCGGGGCTGCCGCGGTGCTGGGCATTGCGGCCGGGACCTCGGCGGTCTATCTCGCGATGGCGAACCGGTCAAGTCCCATGCACGAGAGACCGCCGGTGCAAGCCGCCGTCGAGGAGTACTACGAGGGCGTAGGCATTGTAAGCGAACTTGGATGGGACACCCCGGAGGGCGGGAACCACATCATGGTCTACCAGGTCTTCGCTGGCCACCCTGCTGACTTGGCGGGGATCAGGGCCGGCGACCGGGTTACCAAGATCAACGGTAAGGAAGTGACGCCTGAACACATGGCCAGCAAAGAAAACCGGCTCCCTGGTCCTGCAGGCACTTATGTCGATGTGACGGTTGCACGAAAGGAGCCGGACGGAAAGGAGATAACGTTTGAGACGGTCATTACCCGTGCATTGGTGCCGCAGCGCCTGCGCGACGAGGCGTTGAAGGAGTTGGGATTTGAGAACGAAAAATGACAGCCGGCGCATTGCGCCGGTTGGGAGGGACGTGAACCATGGCAAAGAAGCTTTCGGTAATGGCGGCCGTTTTGTGGGTAGGCTTTAGTGCATACGCGCGGGTCGTCTATGTGGATAAGGATAACAGCAGCGGCGTCGAGGACGGAGATTCGTGGCAGACCGCTTACACCACGCTTCAACCGGCTCTCGACAAAGCTCAGTCTCTGGGCGGGGCGGAAGTGTGGGCGGCCGAGGGTGTCTATAGTGAGAAGAGGGTCTTGCGGCCCCATTGGGGAGAGGATACGGGCTGGATTATGCTGCGGCCGAACGTGCAGGTTTACGGGGGGTTCGCCGGGAACGAGCGGCGACGCGACCAGCGTAACTGGACAGCGCACCCGACGGTGATCGACGGGTCTAAGAGCCGCGGAGGCCTGAAGGCATACCATGTGGTGGTGGCCGCCAACAACGCTGTGCTTGACGGATTCTCAATCACGGGCGGCGCAGCGTACGCCATGTCGGACGATCAAGGGCACGATCCCAAATCACCTTACTCGTACGGAGGCGGTCTGTACAGTATGGGATGCCCAGATTCAAGAAGCAAGTGCACGAAGGTGCTCCTGTCGCTGTTCGTTAAAGACTTCGTTTGGCGTAC
>CAZBQH010000043.1:0-25617 GCA_964493915.1 uncultured Nitrospiraceae bacterium | reverse complement strand
TCGTGGCAGGCGCCTTGTGCGTGTAGACCATGTCGGCCAACGCGCACAAGGTTAACGAACGTGATCGATCCCGACGCTTCTCTTCTCGATGGCACCACTCGCCGTGCGTCGAGAACCATGTCCTTCATCAAGGATAGGCCGATCTCGTGGTGTTCAGATAAGGTTGGCCGGAGGAGAGAAGCGGCAAAGCTAGACGGGGCCGCTTTGCGCTGATCAATGTCACTAGCCGCTTTTGCCGCCACCGTTTTACGCTCAGAAATCCCATATAAGCGTATGCGAGCCTCGATTGCACCCTTATTGTCCTCCAGCGCCCCCTTGTGCGGGGATTAGCAACTTGGTGAAACTTCTTGACCTGTTATTGAATTTGGTGTAACATTGCGAAACGGGAGGAGAACATGATCGAGGATCCACAAGAGCCTATGGCGCCGAGTCCGGGATATGGCGTTCCGGCGCGTGTGCGGATTGCGCACGACCTCAGGGAGCGTATTCTCTCGAGTGATTTGCCGCCGGGCACATTGCTGCCCTCCGAAAATGAGCTTGCTGCGTATTACGGAGCGAGCCGGAACCAGGCGCGGGCCGCCTTGCGACAACTGCATGAAGAGGGGTTGGCCAGCCGTTCTCAAGGCAAACGTACCGCTGTGGCAAACCGGTTGGGCGCGAAGCTGCCGCCGTTGCCCGTTTCGGGCTCGACCATGTTAGCCTTGGCTCTTCCTGAGTACCCTTCCCAATATGTTCGCGACATTACTGAGGGTTTTCTCCGCTGCGCGACCCAACGGGGCCACCATATCCTGTCACTGCACATGGCCTTAGCCAAGAAAGACGAAGTGGCGTTCTTGAAAGGAATGAAGGCCGCCGTGCATCTTGCCGGTGCTGCATTGTGGCTTCGGCATCCGGCGCCCGACGAAGGCCAAATCCTGCACGAAGTGTGCAGTTCCGGTCTGCCCATTGTGCTTATCGATCGCGGGATCGAAGGCATGGAGGCCGATTTCAACCTCGCAACGACGGACAACGAGCAAGTCGGGTTTGATATGACCATGCGCTTGGTCGACAAAGGACGCAAGCGAATAGCTTTTGCGGAAGATGGGAGCCGTATGACGAGTGAAGAACAGCGTTTCCGGGGGTACCGGCGCGCCCTGGACGAAGCGGGCCTGCAGTTTGCTCCGGCTTATCGCCTCCGCCCCTCACAGCCGTCTGACGCGGACGTCCGGCCCATGGTGGCACAAGTGATGTGCCTGAAGAATCGTCCAACGGCATTTGTCTGTCTTCATGAATTTGTGGCGTCCTCAGTACTTTCAGAGCTTCGGGAACTGGGTTTTGCTGTTCCAGACGACATCGACGTGGTTGCACTAAGCGACCATGAACCGGGGATGCTCCCTGAAGGTGTGGGCATCGGTCGCCAGCAAGGTCGCCTCATTGGGGAAGCGGCTGCAGAACTTCTGATCGCGCGGATCCAGAGTCCCGCCAGGCCGGTAGAAAGCCGCCGGATCCCAGCCATTTTGAGGTCAACCAAGGTTTTGGCGCCTGTTGCAGATATAGGCGAGGAATAGGGAGCTGCATTCAAGATTGCCGAAAAGTCGTGTCTGTCTGAGCGCTAGTTGTAGGGTCTGAACAGCACCGGAAAACAAGGAGATCTTGTCATGAGCAGGAAAGGGTTTACACTGATTGAGCTGCTGGTGGTGATCGCCATCATAGGCATCCTGGCGTCCATTCTACTGCCGGCTCTGTCACGCGCGCGGGAAGCGGCCCGTCGTGCATCTTGTGCGAACAACCTCAAGCAATGGGGGCTGGTATTCAAAATGTACTCAAGCGAAGACAAAGGGGGCTCTTTCCCTGGAGGTTCAGGGATCCGAGTAAACGGGAATTACCAGTGCGGCATCAATGCCGAGCAGTTGTTCCCGGACTATTGGACGGATCCGGCCATCTTGATCTGTCCCTCTGACTCGCGCGCAGAATGGGTAGACAATCCTTGGGCCGGGTCCGGTTCTTTGCCCGGTCTCAATGGAGAAGACATAAACGATTTCGTCGCGCGTATCAGCAACAACGGCAACCCAACGCTGACCAAAGCTGAACAGTTCTGTCGGCTCGGGATGCTTTCCTACCCTATTTCCTATATCTACAACCCATATGCCACGAGCACCATGTCGCAGTGGTTGGAGGCAGCTTTCGTCCAGGGCACGGGTATGTGGACTTACAACGGCGACGTCTGGGATCCTAACGGAAACTTCCTGGACCAAGTCTGGACGCCGGCCCTCCAGGAAGTGGGGTGCCCGAGCGGATGGATTCTCGCCGCAAAGCGGTTGACGGGTCAAACGGATGTGCCGGCCTGGCTGACCGATACCTATGGCTTTACCTCTATGACAGATGACGACGGCTCTCCTTTGCCCACAACCTATCCGCGTTTGAAGGAAGGCATTGAACGGTTTTTCATCACCGACATCAATAACCCTGCTGCAGGTGCACGCGCCCAAAGCACGCTTCCCGTGATGTGGGACGCATGGGGTCCTTCTGTTACACCCAGTTGGGCCGAAGGCAACAGCACCGCCGTAATGAACTTCAACCACATCCCCGGCGGAAGCAACGTGCTTTATCTGGATGGCCACGTGGAGTTTGTGCGGTATGGCGATAAATACCCCTTAGGTTACCCGGACAAGCCGCCCGTCGCTAGCTTCTATGTCCCCTACTTTATTCATCTTATGGGCGGCTCTGGGTGAAACCAAAGGCATGATTGCCTATTGCTCGAGGGGACAGCATGGCCCCGCGCGTCAGCCTTGGCCCGTTCTCCTGACAGGTCAGGCCGCAAAGCAAACGTGCGGGGCTCACGCTCGCGTGGAAGGGTGTGTGTCTTGTTCCGGGGAGAGTGGTTCGCATGCAACACGGACTTGCCATTGCGCTATTCGGCATTCTCGTCAGCACGTCTGCGAATGCCGCAAAAGAAACCGTTCATGTAGCTACGGTGGACGAGTTCGTTAAGGCGGTAAGCCGAGACGACGTCCAGGTAGTGCTTAAGCCAGGGCGGTATACGCTTGGACCGGATCCTGTCGAGCTGGCCTCAGGTGTGAAGGTGGAAGGCAACGGGACGGCTGTTCTTGCAGCGCATGAAGGTACAGGCGTCCTCATTGTCCTTGCTGACGGCGCCTCACTAACGGGCATCACGGTCGATGGCGCGGGAACCAGGCCAGGGTACGTCCAGGACTGCCTAATCCACGCGCCCAGAGGCACCGAGAATGTCGCGATTCGGGCCGTACAATTCCTCAATTCGCCTCGTGTGTGCGTTCTAGCCGAGTCGGCCACCGGCGTGGTTGTCGAGGACTGCATGTTCCGGGATGTGTACGGGGGCGTACACCTTCTGTTCTCGAAGCAGTGCAGGGTCGAGGGGAACAGCATCTTGCGGGCCCGACACCACGGGATCCAGGTGTGGGGCTTGTGGAATTGGGAGGAGCGCCGTTCGTCGGATATTGTGGTTAGACGGAACCTTGTCATAGATGTTGGGCGTTTTGAGGGGGAGGAAAAAGAGAATGACCGGAACGGCGGCGTTGCTATCTGGGCGGCTGGGGCCGAGAAGGTTCGCTTCGAAGACAACCTGGTCGACGGCGCTACAGATGTCGGGCTTGACATGGAATGGTGCACTGATGGGGAGATTGTGCGGAATGTGTCGCAGAGGGCGAAGAACGGTTGCATTTCCCTTTTCTATTCTTGCGTTAACGTCCGGATCGCCAATAACGTTGTTGTCAACAACTGGCCTTATGGGGAGGATACCCCTGAGGGCTGGTGGTCACGCGCGGGCATCTGGTTAACTCCGGTAAACACAGATGTTTTCGAGCAAGATAGCGGTCACAAGCGGATTACCATCACGGGCAATGTGGTAAACTGCGAGCCCGGTCCGGCCCGCAGGGCCATATGGCTCCCCCAAGGCGACCTCTCAACTGTTGTCATACGGGACAACGTCCTCTCTGGTGGTGATGTATGGGTCGCGGACACACTCCAGAAAAACCCTACCTGGAATGGACAGACGCAGGGGAAGCAGTAACGGCACGCTCCCCCAGTGGCAGCAGATAGTCTGGTAAGTGTCCGCCGAGGATTTCCGGGGGCATGTTGTCATTCGGTGTCGCTGCGCTTGCTCGCGTTTAATCGGATGAGCAGCAATAGCGCCTCGATATCGTGCGGAAGCCGGACATCGCCGCAGATCAACTGCGAAAGGGGCATGCGGAATCTGTGGTCGCTTACGGTCTTGGCTTAAGGCAAGTTTCGCGATTATATGCGTAGATACTTCATTTTGCTGGCCTGAAGCTGAGAAGTCTTACCTCCATTCATTTTTAGGATTTGCCGTCGCTGGGGCAGTTGGAGGTTAATCCGTTCCAGCAGCGTTTTTGCATTGGATACAAAGGGGGTGCAACAATCCGATTACCAAAAGGCAAGTTGCCCGTGTCTAGCTTGGCCAGGAACTGGGCGGCGGTGTATGCCGGGAATTTCGCGGGAGCGGTGGCGACGGCCTACATCATATATCTGACCACGCAGTACAGCATGGCCGGTGGCGCTGTTGGCGTAACCGCCATGGAACTAGCCAACGCGAAGTGCGCGCTGCCCTTCGTAGCCGCCATGACGCGCGGGATTTACTGCAATGCGCTGGTCTGCCTGGCGGTATGGCTCTGTTTCTCCTGCCGGACAACGACGGACAAAATCCTGGCCATCATCTTCCCGATCACCGCTTTCGTCACGGCCGGCTTCGAGCACAGCGTCGCCAACATGTACTTCGTGCCGGTGGGCATCTTTATCAAGACCAAGGGCGCGTACTGGGCCAGCATGAATGTAGACGTGACCCAGTTCAATGCGCTGAACTGGAACAACTTCCTCCTCGTAAACCTGCTGCCGGTCACCATTGGTAACATCATCGGCGGGTCGTTGTTCGTGGGCGCCGTGTATTGGCTGATCTACTGCAAAGGCGCGCGTACGGCGGGCATACCGTAAAGCATCGTGGCAGGCGCCTTGTGCGTGTAGACCATGTCGGCCAACGCGCACAAGGTTAACGAACGCGATCGATCCCCGCGCTCCTCTTCGGGTAGAATAGAAAGCGCGGCGGATTCTTGAGATTTCCCTGGATCTGAACCGGAGACCGGGTTTGCGCAGCTCGCCGTGGCCACTCGCCGTGAGTCGACAGCCACGTCCTTCGTCAAGGGTGTGACACCTGAACAGTGGCGCCGTGTCGAGCCGAAACTGGAGTTCTTTAGGCGTCAATCGCAGGTTAGTCGCTGTGAAATGAAGGACTTACGGGCCGAAATGATCGATCTCATCGCCTTTGAGAACCCGGATCCACATGCAACTGCGGAAAAGCAACAGGAGATCCGAGATGGTCAGCAGCGTATGAGACGCGGTAATTCCTCTGAGAACCAGGAGCAGACAATGACTCGCCGGGCCGTGGTAAGGAAAACTCCATTTGCTGTGTTTTGGGTGTCGATGCTTCTTCTTCCAGCGGCTTGCACAACGCTCGCGCCGACGCCGACTTACAAGGATGTTCGAGAAAAGGCTGAGGGCAGCGAGTCTGAACCTCTTGCTCTTTCTTCGAGCGTTTCCGGTGGGGATGCGGGAGCCGGACTTGACGCCGCCAAAGTGCCGGAAGTCGCCCCTTTATACGCCTCGCTGGAGAAAGACGGCCTGACGCTGGAAGAATGTATTGCATTGGCCCTCGAAAACAGTGCGGTCCTCTTGGCCGCTGAGGCCAATGCTAGTGCGGCCCGCGCCGAAAAGCGCATCAAGGGCGCCGCACGTTGGCCGACGATTCATGTGACGGGCAGCTATTTCCACTATCAGGACGTGCAACGTCTTGGCGTTCCATCTCCCCCGGGACAACCGCAATACTTTGCGGATGATATCGTGTCCGCGGATATTATTATGCGGCTTCCCCTGTACGCAGGCGGCCGGATTATCAATGAATACCGGGTAGCTGAATTGCTAGCCCAGGCCGAAGAGCACAGACTTGACCGTTCACGTGAAGAGACTGTTTTCAATGTAACGAGCACTTACTACAACATCCTGGCACAAGAAAAGGTGATCGAATCAGTCGCCTTCTCGAAGGACACGCTTGCACAGCATTTAGCCCGTGTTGAGAGCCTGATAGCGGCGGAAAAAGCCGCACGGGTTGATGCGTTGCGGACGGGTGTCCGCTTAGCCGATGTCGAACACCAATTGCTTCAGGAAACCTATACTCTTGGCATCCAGCATCGTCTTCTTGCGAATTTCATGGGCCTTAGCGACGCTGCTGCAGACGGCTTGAAGATCGCTGGGCCGCTCGAACCTCTTCAAAACGGAGGGCCCCTCTCCGTAGAAGAGGTGGTTGCACGTGCTTTTAATCAACGAGATGATTACGCTGCGGCGGTTTCCGAACTCGAGGCGCAAGCCAAACGTGTGGACGTTGCCCGGGGCGAACGAGAGCCGGAGGTAACGCTCGAGGCATCCTATGGCGGACGGTGGGGAATCGGAGGTTCGGGCGACCCAACTACTGCGCAACCGTCCAGTGCCTACACAGTGTCATCGGGCGAGCAGACCAGCTTTTCGACCAGCAGAACGACCCCGTTTCCAAACGGAGGATCGCTGACAACAACCAACAGCAGCACAGGGAGTACTTCTACCCGCATATCCTCATCCGCCGGTGTCGAAGCCGCCGATAGTTCTGAGGACGTCGCACGCGTCGGTCTTGCGGTGGACATTCCCGTCTTTGAAGGGGGACGGCTGCGCGCTCAGATTGCCAAAGAACATGCGCGACTAAGAGTTGCTCAACAGCAGCTCCGCAAACTTGAACAAGACATCCGGCTCGAAGCCGAGACCGCGGTGTTAAACGTGAATTCAGCCCGCAAACGGATACACGTAACCCAGAAGAGCATTGCCGAAGCGGAGGAGAGTGTCCGCATCGAACGCCAGAAGTATGACCTGGGCAAAGGCGCCATTGTCGATGTGCTTGATGCTCAGGCCGCGTTGCTGAATGCCCAAACAAACTACTACCGCGCTCTATCGGACTACCGCGTTGCACAGGCGCAGATTCGACTAGCCACGGGAGACAAAGGGTCATGAATGCACTAGCAAAGAGAGCGGCCAATGCGGAAATGACGGTCATATTCCTGTTGCTGTCTCTGCTCTTGGGCGCGTGCGGGCGCGAAAACGGGGACGGCCCTAGAGAGAAGAGACCGCCTCTCGTAGAGGCAGAAACCATTCAGGTGGGACCCATCGTACGAAAGCTTGACTTGTCCGCTGAAGTGGTTCCGGTGGAATTGGTTCAGCTCAGTTCCACGGTCGATGGTCCAATCGACTTTTTCCCATGGCGCGAAGGCGACACAGTAATTGCTGGGGAAAAGCTGATTGTCATTGACCGGAACACCTACCGGGCCGAAGTGGATACGGGCAGGGCGGCTCTCAAGGTGGCACAGGCAAAGCTTGCCGACTTACGGGCGGGTACGCGGCCCGAGGAAATCGACAAGGCCCGTCAGACCCTCGAAGAAGCGGCACGGAACGCCGACTTCGAGCAGATGGACCTCGAACGGATTGGAAAGCTGGTTGAGATCGGCGCGGTCCCCGGAGAGGAAATGGACAAAGCCCACGTGAGATACACGGCTGCGCAGGCGAAACTGAAGTCCGCGCGGCGTCACCTCGACATGCTCAATGCCGGACCCACCCGCACCGAAATCGCCGTGCAGGAGGCGCTTGTCGAAGAAGCCGCAGCGAAACTCGTTCTCGCTGAAGCGCGGTTCGAAGAGTGCATACTCACGGCGCCATTCGCAGGGACCATCACCAGGACTTTCGTCCGGCCAGGCGATATGGCGTTGGCAAGAACGCCCCTCCTCGAGATGACCGACATGGAGTCCCTTGTCCTCCGCTTTGCCGTACCTGAAGCACATGCCATGAGCGTACGCGTGGGCATGCCTTTGACATTCGAATTGGACGCACTTGCTGGCGAGACATTCTCGACCGAGATTGTCCGCGTCTATCCCGAGTTGGACGCGCAAATGCGGACGCGCACTGTGGAAGCCAAGGTGCTCGAGTTGCCGCGAGCGGCATCTCACATGTTTGCTCGCGTACGACTGATGCTCGAACAGGCTGATAAGGCCACGCTCGTACCTGCAGAATCCATCATGACCAATCCGTCGGGAGGCCATTACGTGTTCGTGCTTGATGGGACCGTAGCCCAGCGGCGCAACATCGAAATCGGCATCGAAGAAGAAACGATGGTGCAAGTGGTCAGGGGCGTCGAAACCGGAGAACGCGTTGTCGTGTCAGGGCAAAGTGCGTTGCGGGACGGCCAGACCGTCCGCCTTCCTGGCGCCGCTGCTTCGGAGAACGCCAAAGATGCAACCGGCAAGAAGGGGCGCCTGCCAACCGGTGAACGCGGCGTCCGTCAGCCAGATTCCTCGTCGGACTCGGGGCCGGAGAGAGGAACCGGCCAGTGAGAATAACTGAATACACTGTGAAGCATCGGCTCGCGACGGCCGCCATCACAGTCGCGCTTGTTGTGTTGGGCGTGTACGGACTCTGGCAGCTCCCTGTCGACTATCTGCCGGAACTGACCTATCCGCTCGTGAAAGTGCAGATCAGATGGCCGGGCGCAACTCCTGAGGAAATAGACAAAGACGTCGCCGACCCGGTTGAACGTCTTGTGGCGACGGTTGACTACCTCGACGACCTGGACTCAACCTGTCATGAGGGCGTCTACTCCCTCGACGTTAGTTTCGAATATGGGGCGGACGTCGATGTGGCGTTTCAGGATGTGTTGGCGGCCTTGACCCGCGCCGAGCAGGACCTGCCCGAGGATATCGAACCTCCGTATGTCTTCAAAGCCGATCCTTCCCAGCTACCTGTTATGCAGTTGACTATTCGGTCGGACCGTTGGGGTCCTGTCGAACTCCGGGAATGGACCGATAACTGGTTCCAAGACCGCATACTCGCCGTGCGCGGCGTTGCAGGCACGGAGATAGTCGGTGGACTGGAGCGTGAAATCCGCATCCTGCTCAATCCCTTGGCGATGGAAAAACATGGCATTCCACTTCAGACCGTGATGCGGCGTGTGGCAGACGAGAACATCGAGCAGACAGGGGGCCGGGTGACGGTCGGACGCCGGGAAATCATTGCGCGAACCGTCGGGGAGTTTGAGAGTCTCGACGAGATCCGGTCCATCGCACTTGTCGGCGACGGTGGAGAGAAACTCTACTTGCGCGACATTGCCGAGATAACTGATTCGCATGAAGACGTCCGCGTTATTACGCGCTTCAATGGATACCCATGCGTCAAAGTGTCCGTGCTAAAGGAATCCAGGGCCAACACCGTCGAAGTGGCGCAGGCGGTGCAGCGTCAATTGGATGAACTTGCACCCCTATTGCCTCGAGGAATCGAGCTCGGGTTCATCGAGAATCAGGCCACCTACGTTTCCGGCGCCCTCGCAGGCGTGCGTGACGCCGCCGTGGGCGCGATCGTTCTGCTTATTATCGTCGTTTATCTTTTCCTCGGGAGTCTTCGCCAGGTTCTGGTGATGCTCGTCGCTCTCCCCGCCACCCTCATTTTCAATTTCGGCCTCATGGAGGCCGCCGGCTTTTCGCTCAACATCTTTTCCCTTGGCGGATTGGTGATCGCCATCGGCATAGTGCTGGACAATTCGCTCGTTGTGATTGAAAACATCAGCCGGCGCCGCCGGGAAAAACCTGATGAGCCTTTAACGCAAGCAGCCGTCGCCGGCACGGCCGAGGTTGGACCCTCAATCGTCGCGGCGACGTTGTCGTTTCTCGCCCTCTTTGTCCCGTTTCTTTTTGTACCAGGGCTTACCAGTTTATTGTTTCGCGAACTGATCCTGGTGATTGGCGGCATCGTGGTCATTAGTCTCCTCGTGGGTGTCGCGTTCACCCCGATGCTGTCGACTGTGTTCTTCTCAACGGTTCTAGAGGACCGGAAGGATACGCGTTTCGAGCGGTTCTTCCGTCAATTTACCGAAGGGTATGGAGCGCTTCTTGTTCATGCACTCCATCGGCGGTGGGCAGTGACAGCTTTGTTCGGCGGTCTCTTGATTCTGTCGGCGTGGTTGATGGGTCGCGTCGGGAGTGAGTTCCTGCCGCCTGTGGATGACGGTCGGGCTATGGTGAAGCTGCGCATGCCCACAGGAACCTCGGTTCAGGAAACGGACCGTATCCTGCGCCAGATTGAAAAACGCATCGCGGACGATCCGCTCATCGAAAGTACGTTCGCTTTAGCCGGAGGACAAGTGCGCGGACTTACCACCTATGAAATCGCCAATGAAGGCGAGGTGGACATCCAACTTATTCCCAAATCCGAGCGCAGCATCAGCACGGCCGAATACATCGAGCAGCTTCAGCCCATCATCAAAAACATACCCGTGCCCGGCGGACAAGTCATGGCCCGGCAGATGCCGCTTCGCGGCGTGAAAGGTCTCCGGGCCGCCGATATCATCGTTGAAGTGCGCGGGCAAGATATCGACGCCTTGGCCGATCTTGCCAACCGTACGGCAGCCACCATGCGTGGCCTGGGTCCATTGCAGAACGTAACGGTGTTTATGGACGTTGCAAAACCCGAATACCAAGTGCATGTAGACCGAGCAAAGGCCCAAGAACTGGGCGTCACGATTGCAGATATTTCCGAGACATTACGTTCACTTATTACAGGCGCCGTCGTCAGCCGCTACCGCGAAGGCGGCGAGTACTATGACATGCGCGTCATTGTCTCGGAAACTTTGCTGACTTCACGCCGCGACATCGAGAACCTCGTTGTCTCTGGCGACAGCAATAACGCAATCCGGGTTCGAGACGTGGCTAACGTACGTGAATCAGTTGGCCCGGCGGAAATTGTGCGGCAAAACCAGGTAAAACAGGTGACCGTCGAGGCCAATACCGCCGGCGCCGACCTCGCCACCGCCATGGCAAGCCTTCGATCCGCGCTTGAAAGCCTCGACCGTCCCGCAGGGTACCAGTATGAGCTTGGTGGCCAGGCCGAATTGATGGCCGATATGCGGCAAGTAGTCACAGCCGTGGTGGCGTTCGCAGTGTTCTTCTCCTTTATCGTGCTTACGGTGCAGTTTGACAGCGTTCGGCTTCCCACCCTCATTCTGGGAAGCGCGCCGTTTTGCCTGACCGGCTTGGTGCTAGGATTGTACGTCTCGGGGCTTGCCTTCGGCGCGACGGTGCTTATCGGCCTCCTCGTCGTAATCGCACTGAACGTAAACGACGGGGTTCTCCTCATGACGTTCGCCGAGGAACTGCGCGGTCAGCGCCACATGGATCCATCTCAGGCCGTACTCGAGGCGGCCAAGACCCGGTTGCGTCCCCGGCTGATGACCACAATAACAACCATGATCGGGTTCACCCCTCTCGTCCTGAATCTGGGCGAGGGAACTGATATGCTTCAACCCATGGCGATAGGCGCGATTGGAGGCCTCGTCACGGAAGCACTGGTTACTCTCTTCTTCATGCCGTGCATCTATGCCATCGTGTCAAGATAAGCGTAAACGCAAAGCCGCTTTGAGAAGGGCGCCGATTCCTTCAGCTTGTGGCGCCGCTCGTAACTGTCAACGGCGCACCTTTCAGTATGCGCCTCGCGGACTATGGTGTTGCTTCTTCTCGCTTCAGGATAAGGAGCCAGTCTTGAGTTGAGGGCGGGTGATAGGAGCCGTCCACGTGTTGCTCTGCGCCAACCCACCGCGAGGCGGCCGGGTCAAACCATTCGGCGGCGAGACCTTCCTCCAGTTGGCCCATATCAACCATAATTGGATTCCCGTGGGTTACAAAGACTGCCGCACAATCGCGGTCGTATGAACGCGCCGCGGCGATGGACGCGTCTGGTTCCGGGCCCGTTCGCGGGGCCGGCAAGCCGTTCGCTGATGCCGCCGTCGTGCGGAGTCGCGCCTCATAAACGAGGTTGTCCTGCCCGAGGGTAAAGTTGCGCATGGACGTGTCCCGGGATAGCGTCACGATCCGGGCGGGACCCGTCTGGGCCGTTTCCGCCGGGGTGATCCAGGCTTCGATGGTGAAGGCGTTGCTGTTTTGGATAGCGGCCGTGAGGCGCTCTGCAGACTCTTGGGTAGCGATGACAACCGGGCTGTGGACATGGAGTCCATCATCGCGCCATGCTGCCGCCGACTTGTCCTCGATATAGAGGTTGAGGGCAGGCTCGTGACCGGAGGTATCATGAATGAGAAGTCCATCGCCTTCGGTGAACGTATACCGCGCCTGGAGACCCTCGGCGAGTAGCGGCGCGCCCGAAGTAAAAAGGTCTGCGACTTCTGATGGATTGAGCGCGCGATTGTAAATGCTGACGCTGTGGAAGACGCCGCGCCAGCCGCGGTCGCCTGTGAGCTCGTTTGCAAGGGCGAGTCGCATTCGTCGGTCCCATGAGGACAGGTCCCCGCCGGACACGGCGCTCGCCGCTTCGTGTCCGTCTAGATAGATGCATACCCGCCCATCGTTTCCGCGCGTGTATGCCACATGGGTCTTCTCTGTTGTGACCTTTGCGTCGGGATTTACAAAAAACTCGATGAAACTAATGTCCGGTTCGATGTCGGGCCAGCCTATCTCGTTCATGACAAGGCGGGCGCTGAGTATATGCGCTTGGGCGAGCGGACTCAGCCCGAGCCCCACATCGCTATGCTTCTCATGGTCGCCGCGGCCCTCGAGGGGATGGGGCCGATGGAACCGGGCAGAAGCGCACCCGCCCAGAATGTTCCGCCACCACCGCCGAACAGCGACGTTGGGGTCGGGATCGAAGGTGTAGATCTTTGTGTTGTTAATTGGACGGGGCTGTTTCCTGACCAATGTCCGCACGTCCTGGATGCGGTTCCAATGCATCTGCCCACGCTGCGTATTGTTCTGCGAGATTTCGAGAAACGTGTAGAGGTCAGGGGCGTTGATCACGTGGAGGTGGTCGGCAGCAAGTATATTGCCGTTGCGACGCATTTCAGCGGTCTCGACCTGTTTGTGGGCCTCTGCCGCTTGTGAGCGGATGTACTGGGCCCAGAAGTCGCTCCATGCGAGATCCTCACCAATTTCGTTGTCCATACAGTAAAGAACATGGGGGTGCTTCAGCGAATATGACAGCAGTTTGTCCACATAGGCCCGTTGGTATTTCAGCAAGAGCGTGTTGTTGTCGAGCGCTGGCACGCTGCGGAAGAACGGGTGTCCCGTGGGCTTGGGGCCAGGGGAGTATGTGATGCGCGTGGGGAGTCCCGATTGCTCAGGTGTGTAGTTGATGTTATTCTGCGGATTGAAAGGATGCTTGGACCAGCCGCCGAAAGACTGGGCATCCTCATAGTGGTCCCAGGTTGCCCAGATCTCGATTTGGACGATGATGTCGCGGTCGTAGGTAAGTTGCAGAAACCTGTCAAATCGCCGCCAGTATTCGTCATTAAACTCGTCCAGGTTGAAGCGGCCTTTGGCGTCGGACATATAAGGAAACACATTGCCTGCGTCCCGGTGGCTCATGACGTTGCGAACGTAGTTGCCGCCGACTGACGCTAGTAGGTCAAGGTGTTCTTCGAGGCCGTCAGGATGGTTGAACAGGTTATCTTGCCACGTTCCGCCCAATAGCAGCACGGGCTCGCCCTTGTACTGCCAGAAACTTGGATTTGCCTCGTACGGGCGGATGCGGTCCATATCTGCGGCGATGCCAGAAGCGGGGATAATCGCGGCCACCAACGCAACCAACGCGAAAGGTCTCGCGCGTACCTTGCTGGTCATGGTTCGTTCCTTTCATTCTTGCGATGACCTTGAGCGCATGGTAGCAGGGGGGACGAGGCAGGTCAATTGTCGAAGTGCTGGGCTAGCCGGAAAGAAAGCGATTTGTCCCGCAGGCGGTTGTGAATCTCGTGGGGTCAGCACGTGTTCGTCAGACCGGCCGGTTCAACATCAGGACCGAGACGCCGGTCCAGAAACACCTTGCCGGAAATCCCACATGACAGCCGTGTCCATGTTCTCATAGTAACGGCCCGTATAGACAAGGTGAACCCATTGCACGTCCATCACGGCTGGCGGATAGCCGATCTGCAGCCGGATGTGGCCGAGCACGCTCTCAGTAGGAAGGGGCGCCTCAATCTCATGCCATTGCCCTGTGCGAGGCACGTCAAAAACCTGATAAGAGGAAGGCTGGCCGCCGCCCCGGCCCGACCAGTAGACCCGCGGCCGGCCGCCAAAGGACTGCCATCGCGTATCATTTCCCTCCGGACAACGCGCGCGAATGACCATCTTTGCAGGCCCGGGCAAACTGAAAGTAGGGCTCTCTATTTGGGCGGACATACCGGTAGATTCTATATGCATGTAGTCTTCGCGCAGTTCGAGTTTGCATGCGGACACAGCGCGCCATTCGTTCTCAGGGGGTACGTAGGCAGGGTTTAGTTGAGGGACGATAGCCCCGGCTTCTTCAAGGTGCCTGTCCAGCATATCGGCAAGCGCGGCTGCAATCCCCGGCCGCTGGGCAGCCCGATCATGAGACTCGCCGATATCGTCTGCAAGGTTGTACAACTCGTCTTTCGGTCCGAGGTGCGGTCCTACACCATAGAGACGGACAAGCTTCCAATCACCTTTGCGCACATAACTCGCGGGCGTATTTGCGAAGACATCCACCTTTGTGTGGTCTGGCCATGTGTAATAAGGGAAATGCCCGTAAACGGCCTCGCGCTGCAGCGTGCCGGTCCCTTTCAGCAGCGGCACCAGGGTCTCCCCGTCGAGGCGATGCTGCGGCTGCGGCTCGGTGCCGGCAATGTCGAGAAAAGTCGGGTAAAAATCGACACAGTGCACAACTTCACTGCAAACGCTTCCGGGTTCAACCACGCCCGGCCAACGCACCATCATCGGTACCCGGATGCCTCCTTCCCATATCGTGCCTTTCCCGCCTCGGAGCGGGGCGTTCGAGGTGATATGAGTGTAGGGCGGCGAGTGGGCGTCCCAAGTCTCTGTGTACAGCATCCCCCCGTTGTCCGACATGAAAACGACGACCGTATTGTCTGCAATACCTAACTCGTCGAGCGCGTCGAGAATGCGGCCAAGGCTCTGATCCATGCTATCCAGCATGGCCGCGTACACCGGGTTGTGCTGAGGCGCATCAGGGTCCATTCTGTCTTGATACTTGCCGATAAGGTCCTCCGGGGCCTGCCATGGACCATGCACTGCGTAGTGCCACACGTTCAATAGAAATGGGACCTTCTGATGAGCCTCCATAAAGGTGATCGCCTCGTCAGTAACGCGGTCTGTGATGTACTCCCCGTCCGGCCCCTCCACGACGTTGTGCAGGAAATAGGGGCTGAAGTACCCGGTCGGGCCCGGTGCGCCGGTTCCACCAAAGACGGTCTCGAATCCCTGGTTCGAGGCCCAGTAATCTTCCTTTCCTCCGACGTGAAGCTTGCCGATGTGACACGTCGCATAGCCTTCATCACGAAGGGCTTCGGCAACTGTATAATGCTCGAGCGGGAGATAGGACTTCGACTGCGGTGAAATCACGCGCGCGTGTGGCGGACCGGATTCGGGCAGGGCCGGCTCCAGTTCCTCGGCTAAGTGACCGACGGCCGTGATAAGGCCCAGCCGTTCTGGATACTGTCCTGTCAAGATTGCTGCCCGTGTCGGCGAGCACACTGCAGCGGCATACGCCTGGGTGAAGCGGATCCCTTCCCGGGCCATCCGGTCCATGCCGGGCGTTTCATGATACAGGCTCCCATAGACCGAGCTATCCTTCCATCCCATGTCGTCCACGAGAAAGAAGACGATATTGGGGCGCTGCCGCAGCCCATGGGCCGCATATCCGGATAAACCGAGAGAAGCGGCAATCGCGGCCCCGCTGTATCCGAGAAACGAGCGCCGACTCAGTGTATATGCTGGCATTGCTGTCCCTTTCCTGAAAAAGCGGCTCTATCGGACGGCCATCTTATGTCGTCCATCGACAGGTTACAAATAAGGACTAAGGGCGTGTCCGTTCTCGGCTGCCAGCATCCGTTTCCTGCGGGCTAGATGGACCGCCGCCTTCTGTCGCAGACGTTGGCCTTAGACCCGAACATGACGGGCGAGCGCCTTTTGATCAACAATGGCGTCGTACGGCCACAACCCAAAGGACAGGAGCCGACGACAGGAGACTATGAAGGAGAGCACTATGACGATGCGCAATTGCGTATGTTTACTCTCAATTGCTGCGGGGTCGATGGCGGCCCTCGTGTCGGGCGCGCAAACACCCGCAACTATCACGCCGCAAATCAGCACTGTCGTACGGCCTAGCGTCCCTTACCGCGTCTGGCCTAGCTCGCCCCCTGAAGATTGCCCCTTTCCCCCCTCGGACACCATCAAAGCCATCGGGTTCACCGGCCGCTATGCAAACTACACCGGCGCCGATACGTGGTATCCGAGCTGGAGCGAAGACGAGCGCATGTTCTCGACCTTCACAGACGGGACGGTCAACGGCTTGTTCTCCGCGTCTATCGATCTCTTCCAAGACAAGCAGACGGCGGCCTCCACTGGTACGGCCATTATCACCGGCGATCATCCTCTCGAACTAACCATTTCGGGCGAGCGCATCTACCGGTCCCCGGCAACGCCGGGCGGGCTTTTCGCTCTTGTGACGCATACAAAAGGGCGCTATCCCTCGGCGAACCTCTACCACGAGGGCGTCTGGTATGTCGGCACATATTGCCTTAGCCTCGAACCCGAGGGCTACAACTGGGGCGTCATGGGGCCCTTCGTAGGGCTGCGCTGGTCGCTTGACGACGGTGTATCCTGGACCGATACGCCCCACCTGCCGGAGACCCCGCTCTTCGAACAAGAGACTTTTGGCAACGTCAAGCTGGGTGCACTTCATTTCGTCGATTTCGGCCGGAACATGGAGCACTCGCCGGACGGAAAGGCCTACCTTGTAGGCCACGGCGCCATGAATCCCGATCCCCAGCCACGCCCCGCCAACTGTAGTTGGATTAGCGGCGATCAGATCTACCTGACAAGGGTGACGCCTACGCCGCGGAATATCAACGATGCATCGAAGTACGAATTCTTTGCCGGACACGACGAAGACGGCCGCCCCATATGGAGCACGTCCTATGACGACCTCGAACCCCTAATTGATTGGAACAACCACTGCGGATGCGTCACTGCGACGTTTAACCCCGGTCTCGGCAAGTACCTCCTATGCGTGACTGACGGCTGGCCCACGATGGCCGCCCCCTTCGATTCCTACATCCTCGAAGCCGACACCATAACAGGACCGTGGAAACTCGTTGCCTACCTTGAAAACTTCGGCGAACAAGCCTATTTCCTGAACTTTCCTTCGCGCTTTCTGTCCGAAGACGGGCGGACGCCGTGGCTGTGTTATTCAGCCAATTTCACACCAGTCCAAAAAGACGGCGCGTGGATCCGGTTCAAGCCGCGCGGCAGCAGTTACTCGATGTGTCTCCAGGAAACGCGGTTGTTGGCCAATGGCGACCCCATCCCGCAACATCCTGTGAACGACATACACTTCAACCTGGCGCCGCTCGCGCAGATACAGGCCAGCAGCACCTACCCAGGTTACAGTGTCGATGGAGCAGTGGATGGGATTGTCGATCCGCCGGAAGCAGGCTTCACCATGCGGGAATGGGCCGCCCATGCGGAGGGCCAGGGCGCTTTCTTACGGTTTCAGTGGCGCGAACCAGTGCGTCTGGGCCGGCTTGTTCTGTTTGACCGGCCCACAGATACGGACCAGGTAACGGCTGTGCGCGTGCTGTTTGACGACGGCCGGTTCATGGACTTGGGCCCTCTGCCGGACGATGCCGCTGAAGGCCTGGACGTGCGTTTCGAGGAACGGACGGTGAAAGGACTCACGTTGCTTATCACGGGCGTCAAGGACGGTACGGGCAACGCAGGCTTCGCCGAAGTTGCTTTGTTGCCCTAAGCTCCTTCTCTGTGCGGGAGACAACGGTGAAGATTCAAGACCTTTGCCGAAAATACAACATCCGGTTTAAGAAACAACTCGGCCAGAATCTGCTTCTTGACGACAACATCAATCGGATCATGGTCGAGGCTGCATCGCTCACCGGCGAGGACCATGTCGTCGAGGTGGGGGCGGGCCTCGGAGCATTAACGGAACGTCTATCCTCGCAGGCGGGCAAGGTCTTGGCCGTGGAGATTGATCGTACCTTCATGCCGTGCCTCGAGGACCGTTTCGAGGACGTCGAGAACGTCCGCCTGTTCCGGGGTGACATCCTGAATCACGATATTGCGAAACTCGTCGACGAGTACCTGCCGGGGGGCGCCTCGTATAAAATGGTGTCCAATTTGCCGTACTATATAACGACGGCTGTGCTCTTTCATTTCTGGGAGTCGTCGGTCTTCTTTTCACGAATGGTGGTGATGGTTCAGGAGGAAGTGGCGTCCCGGCTAAACCCGGCCATCGGCACGCGGGATTACGGCGTCTTGTCTCTGGCAGCCCAGTACTACGCGGAAGTGGACGTTGTTCACAAGGTTCCCCGGACGTGTTTTCGGCCGATGCCGGATGTCGACAGTTGTATTGTCCGGTTCCGCATGCGTGAAACGCCTTTGTTTCCAGACGTTGGCCGCGATTTCCTTTTCCAGGTCATTCGGACCGCGTTCTCGCAACGGCGCAAGACGCTGCGCAATGCGTTGACGCAGGCCTTTGGGGCATCCCGCGATGTATTGCTTAAAGCTATGGAAGCAGCGGAAATCGACAGCAACCGGAGACCGCAGACCGTCTCACTGACGGAATATGCCCGGCTTGCCCGAGAGATCAAGGCGCGTCAATGAAGCGATTTAGGAAGGAGAACGACACGATGACCGACGCAACGCGCCGGTTGGGCGAACAGGTTCTCGAGAGCTTGAGCAGCGGGCTCATTGCTGTGAATCGTCAGCGACAGATCGTGGCCGTGAACCGGTCGGCTGCGCACCACTTGGCTGTGGCGCCGAGCCGCTTGGCCGAAGGGATGGTTATCGACGCAATAGAGAGCGCCGAGTTTTTCGGTGCGCTGTTTGACGAAGTCAAATGCGGCGGCGGTCCCTTAGTGCGTCGGGAGATTGCCTTGGTTTCGCCGCAAGGCGTGCGCAAGGAGATTGGCATCAGCGCGGCTCCGCTCGAGGGGCCCGAGGCGTTTAATGGCGTCATCTTCCTCTTTACAGACATAACGGAGCGGCGCAATCTCGAGCGGGCAGCCGAGCTCAACCGGCAACTCGCCGCCTTGGGAGAGCTGACGGCAGGCGTGGTGCATGAACTGCGCAGTCCGGTCAGCGCCATAAGCGGTCTTGCCGAAATCATGATGCGCAAACTGCCTCAAGACGAGGATCTTCATGAAGCTGCAAAAACGATCTTTGAGGAGGCCGCGAACCTGGAACGTTCGATTGCCCGTTTTCTCGGTTTCGCGCGGCCCTTTGACCTCGAGCCTTCCTTCTGCAACGCCGAGGAAATTGTCGATCGGGTCATCAAGCTGAGTGAGCGGCGGGCTGCCGGCAAACAGGTCATGCTCACAACGCATCTGGCCGAGGACCTGCCGGGTCTTCGGGCCGACTCGAGCCGCGTGGCCCAGGCGCTCGCGAACATCGTCAATAACGCCATTGACGCAGTCGACATCGAGGGCCAAGTGACGGTGTCCGTTCGGTGCATTGCGGATATGATGATTTTCGAGGTGTGCGATAACGGCCCTGGCATCCACCTGGCGCCGGGCGAGGATCTGTTTACCCCGTTTTTCACTAAGAAGGAAGCAGGAACGGGACTCGGGCTCCCCATCGCGCACCGGATCGTCACTGCACACGGCGGAACGATCGGTTTCCAGAACCTTCCCGAGGCCGGGGCCCTCTTCCAAGTCAAGTTGCCTCTGAGCAGCGGTTTCTCCCCATAGAGGGATTGTTGTTCATGACCCTGGCGAACATGATTAGACAGGAGATATTATGAAAAGCGTTGTTCTGCTTGCGGCGGTCGCCATGGCAGCCGCAGAGTCCTCGGCTGAACTGAACGTCATTACCGAACAACTCGCGGCTCGCTTCAGTCGTGGTGAACTCATCTACCTGGCCGACGGCGAAGGCGCCGTATTCGCCCAACAGGAGGAAGTGCCGCGCGGCAGCGGCATTCACCTTCTCTCCGGCGATCACTGGGCCGAGGTAACGGGAATAGAGTCCCAGTGGGACCGCGCAAAAGGCGCGGTCGAGCGGTATGCCGGGTTCAATGGGCTCGAGGGCGGTTCGATTGTATGCCGTTACGGGCTGGATCAAGCCAGCGGGGACCTCGTTGTCGAGCAGCGGGCCGAATCGTCGCAAGAAGGGCTATGGGGCGTTGAATGGGCGGTCAGCGGCATTCCCCTCGATATGAACATCATCGTGCCGGGCCAATCCGGACTAAAGCTCACCGCGAGCTCGCCTGAGCGCTCGGTCGAGTTCGACTACCCCATGACTTGGGAAGCACAACTCGTCATTGTCGAGGGCGAGGGCCGCGGGTTCTACGTCTGGGCCGAGGATGCGAAAGGGCTGTTCAAACGGCTTCGAGTCGAGCGCAGACCGGACGGGTGGCGGCTCGGGTTCATCACCATGCCCTTCGCGCCCTTCGAAGACAAAACGTTCTGCGACTCGGCGAAATGGCGTCTCAACGTTTATCGAGGCGACTGGCGCGTGCCGGCTAAGGTCTACCGGACCTGGGCGGAAACCAACCTTGGTCCTACGGCGGTCGAGCAACAGCATCCTGCCTGGGTGAAGGACATCCGGTGCATGGTCATCATGGGACTGGACAAGAACCTGTTGGGCAAGCTTGCCCGGCACATTGACCCGGCCCAGACATTGCTCTACATCCCGCAATGGCGCAAACCCGGCTATGACCGGGATTATCCCGTCTACAACGAGTACGACGAGGGGGTGCGTGCTTTCATGGACCACGCCCATGCGCTCGGATACCGGGTCATGCTCCACGTGAACTACTTTGGGGTCGACCCCAAACACCCGCTTTACGCGCAGTTCGAGCCCTATCAGGTCCGCAGCCCCTGGGGCAGTCATGAGAAGGAGTGGTGGCTGTGGGAGCGGGCAGAACCGCCAATTAAGTTCGCGTATATCAACCCGGCCCACAAGCCCTGGCGTGACGAGTTCGTAAGCCGCATGACGGCGCTCTGCGAAGACTTGCCCGTCGACGCGCTCCACCTGGATCAAACCTTATGCATCTACAATGATTACAATGGCCTGATGGGCGGCATGTCAATGCTTGAGGGAAATGCGGCCCTTCACCGAGCTTTGCGCGAGGCGCTGCCGGACGTCGCACTGAGCGGGGAAGGGCTTAACGAGGCGACCTATCGCCATGAAGCATTCGCGCAGCGCCACGTACCCGGCATAGATCACACGCAAAACGTCTTCAACAGGCCGGACCTCGACGCGGCTCATGCCGTGAGCTCGTATCTGCTGCGGCCTTACACAGTTATATACGGCTACTTGGGATATCCCCCACCCAGTCAGGAGCAGTTGTATGCCGCATATAACGAGGCTTACCGGCACTGGGGCGTCATTCCTACCCTCAAACTCTACCAGCTAGACCTGGACGCCCCCGAAGGCTTCGTGCGTCAGTGGCTGGACGAGGCGTCCTTCTGGTGCGAGAAGCGCGTCGATATCGCCGTCGACGGTCCTTGGCCCGCGAACGTTGCATTTCCCTTCACCGCTGCCGACGGCGTGCCCGTTGTCCGGACCAACGACCGGCGTTTGCTCTACGGCGACGACGAAATCAGCCGCACCATTACGGGCCTGCGCACAGCCGCTCTGCCCGGGACCGTCCCAGGGTGGCCTATCTATAATGAACGTAACATCGCCGGATTGGATCCCGGCAAGTGGTATCCATATTTCCAACAGCCGCGCGAGCTTAGCGCGCTCCATGTAGAAAATGTGCCGGTAGGCTATACGGTGGAATACTCTGCCGTGCAGGACGGCCTTGCTTTTATGCGCTTCGGACGGGCTGTCGACCCGGATTACCTCTTGGCCCGGCTCATGGGCAAGGCGCTCTGTGGATCGCGTTACCTCGACGGCGCTGGATTCGAGGTGCAGGGGCAGCTCGATGGAGAAGACGGCGCCCAGTTCAAACCCAGCGGCGACCATCTTTTCGCTCACCCGCCCTGGAAGGCCGCTAGAGGAGGTCTTGCGTACGCCCGCTTCTCGCTCGAGTTGCCGCAGGAAGTCTGGCGTTTTGTCTCAAGCGTTGCGATGGACTCGATGGCAGTCGGCGCGGACAAGAGCGACGGCGTAACATTTGGCGTCACTGTTCGCAAGGGCGAGCAGGAGAAACAGGCCGAGGTCCATCAGGCGACGGCCTTGCCTGCGGAGTTGACGCTCGATCTGACCGACTGGGCGGGAGAACGCGGCGAGCTCGAGCTGACAGTCGATCCGGGCCCGGCCAAACACGTAAGTTACGATTGGGCCCGGTGGTACAACCCGCAAATCGAGCGGCGTCAGGATCGCTACGCCGCGCTCAACGTAGCAGGTGCGGGCCGTTGGAACCTGCTTCTTACAGACCAGCGTTCTTACGCCGTCCGCGCTGACCGTCAGACGGCGACAAGCCGCCTTCCCGGGGCGCTTTATCTACTGCACGATGAACCTGCGGAGATCACGGTCCCTTGCGACCTGAGCAGCTTGCCTTATGTGGCGACCTTCGTGGCGGGCGCCGTCCAGATCAGCGATCCCCTCCATGCATGCGCGCTGATAGAGGAAAGCACGGTAGCCGGCGAGACCCGGACAGGGATCTATGCCCATCCTCCCGATGGCGGCCGGACTATTGTGGATTTTCCCATGACGCTGCCTGTCGCGCCCGCCCTGTTTGAAGCCTATGCGGGTATTCGCGACGGTTCGACCTCGACCGGGGTGCTGTTCATCGTCGAGGTGAACGGCGTCGAGATCGTCCGCAAAAAGGCGTCTCCGGGCGCGTGGCATGAGATCCAGTGCGATTTGCAACCGTGGCAAGGCAAACCGATAGTCTTGTCGCTGATCACCGATTCCGATGGTCCCTACGAATGCGATTGGGCGCATTGGGGCAAACCCACGCTCCGGATCCAGTGAGCGTATTGCGCGGAGTCAAAGGTTTGAAACGCTACAGTCTTGTCACTGACTATCTCGGAATGGCCTTTGTTCTTGCCGGGTTGATCACGTTTTTCGGCGTGACGGCCCAAGGCTTCTTCACAGCGCGGACATTCGCAACAATCGCCAACCAAGTCCCGGACGCCCTGGTCATCGCAGTAGGCATGACCTTCGTGCTTATCGTGGGAGGCATTGATCTCTCCGTGGGTTCCATACTTGCGTTCAGCGGAGCGGTCCTCGGCGTCTGTCTGGTCAAAGGGGGATGGCCTCTGTGGTTGGCGGCTCCAGCATGCGTCGCCGTAGGATTCCTATGCGGCGCGCTGAGCGGGGCGGTCGTTATTCGTTGGTCCATCCCGTCTTTCATCGTGACGCTTGGCATGATGGAGATGGCCCGCGGCGCCGCGTATCTCGTAACGGGTTCGCAAACCCAATACATCGGCCGGCCCATCGAGCGTGTGGCAAGGACCGCTTTCGTCGGCGTGTCCTGGCCCTTTCTCGCGGCGATCGCGGTGGTTGCGGCGGGTCAGATCGTCTTGACGTGGACCGCGTTCGGCCGTCATATGTTCGCTGTCGGCGCAAATGTGGAGAGTGCGCGCCTCTCGGGCATCAACACGCGCGCCGTTACCTGGGGCGTGTTTGCCGTCAGCGGCGCCCTTTCGGCCTTGGCCGCCATCTTTCACACAGCACGCCTCACCTCGGCCGATCCCAATATGGGAGGCGGCTACGAGCTCCAGGCCATTGCAGCCGTCGTCATCGGCGGGACCAGCCTCATGGGCGGCCGCGGGTCGGTCGTCAGCACGTTCTTCGGCGTCTTGATCATCGCTGTCTTAGGCTATGGTCTTGCTCAGATGGGCGCCCAAGACCCGACTAAGCGTCTCGTAACCGGCGCGGTCATTGTCGTGGCGGTCATCATCGACTACTACAGGCACCGTTGGGGCGGCAGGTAAAACCGGAAGCCGCGGCTCGGTTTTTCAGAACGTGGCGAGCCAGCCGCCGTCCACATACAAGACTTGGCCCGTCACGAAGTCGGAAGCCGGCGAAGCGAGAAACAAGGCGGCGCTGGCAACATCCGACGGCGCGCCCCATCTTCCCAGAGGCGTCCGCTTTCTTACCCAAGCGTTGAAATCAGGGTCAGCCAGGAGCGGAGCATTCATCGACGTCTCGATAAACCCGGGGCCGACGGCGTTCACGTTGATGCCATAAGGCGCCCAGTCAACTGCCAGGGCCTTGGTCAATTGCTTGACGCCGCCTTTCGACGCTACATAGGGCGCGATGGTGCGCCGGGCGCCCTCGCTCATCAACGACGCCACGTTCACAATCTTACCCGCCTTAGCTGAGGAGATGCGCTCGCGCGCGAACGCCTGGCTCATCGCAAATACTGCCGTCAGGTTGACCTCGATCACGGTGCGCCACGTTTCAAGGGCTATGTCCTCGCTGGGTCCGCGCAGGTTGACGCCGGCGTTGTTAACGAGGATGTCCACTGGGCCGCTCTTGCGCAAAACGGCAGCGTACAGGTCGCCTATCCCGGCCGTGTGCGACAGGTCGAAGGAAAACACGTCAACCCGGCGACTGGCAGAAAGTGTGGTCTGCGCCTCGCGCAGATCCTCGCTATTCCTGGCAACCAGGACCAGGTCTGCGCCCGCAGCCGCAAACTGCTGGGCGATTCCGAATCCGATTCCCTTGCTCCCACCGGTGATCAGCGCACGCTTGCCATCGAGTCTGAATTGTTCCATTGTTCGTTTTCCTTGCCGTAGCAAAACGTATTGTAGACGTCCAAGGGCGGGGCGGATCAAAAGCAACCCATGGTTCAGGTTCCAGGCTCAAGGGCATCGGGCTGCCATTTGCTTTGACCTCAAGGATCGGCAAGAATGCGCAAATGCCAAGCTACCCAAACCAGCCACGACGGACCATGAAACGGCGGGCGTTCCTTGCAGGCGCGGGGGCCGTCGCGTTTGGCTCGCTGCTTCCAGCATTCACGCCAAGCCGGGCGGATACGCTGCCGGCGAACGCAAAGGAGAAGTCTATGGCCGAGTTTACCCTTGTCGATACGCACGTGCATTTCTGGGACCCCAAGCAGCTTTACTATCCGTGGCTGGAAGGCTCGGAATTGCTCAACCAGCCTTATCTGCCAGCAAATTATACGGAGGCTGCCGGTTCGCTCGCGATCGACAAGATCGTTTTTGTCCAGGCGGAATGTCTGCCCGGCCAGGCCGTGACGGAGGCCGAGTGGGTAACGTCGCTGGCTAAGAGCGATCGACGCATTCAGGGGATCGTTGCGTCAGCTCCGCTCGAGTTGGGTGCAGGCGTCGAGCCCACGCTTCGCATTCTGGCCCGGAATCCCCTAGTCAAGGGCATTCGCCGTCTGCTGCAAGCTGAACGCGACCCGGAATACTGTCTGCGGCCCGATTTCGTCGAGGGAGTGCGCCATCTTGAAGCGGTTGGGCTCTCTTTTGACTTGGGCATTACGCGCAATCAGCTTCCAGCCGCGACCGAGCTCGCGCGCCGCTGTCCGGACGTACGTTTCATGCTCGATCACATCGGCGTTCCCAACATCCGCGAACAGCAATGGGATCCGTGGCGAGAGCATATCAGGCGG
>CAZBQH010000042.1:0-45452 GCA_964493915.1 uncultured Nitrospiraceae bacterium | reverse complement strand
TTAATCGAGGATTTGCTCATCGTTGAGCTGAAAAGCGTGGAACGGGTTCAACCGATTCACGAGGCCCAACTGCTGACGTACATGAAACTTGCGGGGATCGGCACGGGATTGCTTATCAATTTCAATACTGTGCTTTTGAAAGACGGACTCAAACGCTACGTTTTGTGAGGAGGCGGCATGAAGACCCGCGAGCTTTCGAGGGGCCGGGAACCATTTTGGCCGGTTTCTTGGCGGCCTTCGCGTTCTTCGTGGTAAGGTTTCTGGAACCATTATACGCAGGGACTTCCGGCGGGGCCGTTAACGTTCTGCGTCCATTACGCACCGGAAACCGACGGTGGCGCAACGGTCCAGCCCCGGCCACATCAGGATCTGTTTGGCATGGTGTGTGCAGGGTCGCGGGCCGCCGTCAACATACCACACGCTCGCTTTCTCGGGGTCGCGGTTTGGGTCGTAGAAACTCCCGCCGCGAAGGATGAGGAAGCGGGTATGGCCGTCGTCGCGCATGCTTTCGGTCAACTCATATACGTTGCCTGACATGTGATGGCACCCGTACGGGCTCCGACCCTTGGGGATGGAACGGACGGGCATCGTTGCGCCAGTCATATTGACGCGGCTCTCGTCGAACTGTGCGCCCCAAGGCCATGTTCGCCCGTCGAGACCTTGCGCGGCGAGTTGCCACTCCTCCTCAGTAGGCAAGCGTTTTCCGGCCCATTTTGCGTACGCTCGGGCGTCGTCTATGGCCACATATACCACTGGATGGTCGGCCAGCTCGGGCGGCATCTGCCCGTTGGGCCAATGTTTCAGGAAGTTCTCCGGGCATTCCGGCTGATAGCCGGTTTCGTCCAGGAAGTGTCTGTATTGAGCATTGCTCACTTCCGCTGTATCGATGTAGAACGGCGTGATCTCCACAGGGCCGATAGTATGTTTCATCGGTTGGTTCCAATCCCATCCCTGGAGCCAGGCAAGGTGTTCCTCCTCCGGCGTGCCGGGATCAGGGTAACACCCGCACTCGCGCCGCACGTGCTCGATATGAAACGTCGCAGTTGTACCCGGTACATACGCCATGCCCTCCGAGGCTTGGGCCCGGCTTCGGCTTGGGGTCGGGGCGACGGGTTCGGGAAAGACAACCGACCGCGCCCCAGCGCGCAGATCCTCGTCGGGGATGCTGCGTTGTGCCTCCGTACGCTGCCGCTCGAGCAGCGCCTCGAGTTGAGGCGGGTCATCGCCCCGAACGACGAGGATGCAGCCAAGCCAGTCCACAGGGCCGGTGACAAGGGCGTCGTCCCCGTCGCGCCGGACATCGAGCGGCTGCCCGGTCCACAGGTTGTAACACCGGATCCCTTGCTTCCAAGGCAAGCGGAGCAAAGGGTCATCGCCGATAGGTTTGCCCTTGTTGACCAGTGTGAAAAGGGTCGTGCTCTTCATGGGCCACCGGTGCGCGTACAATTCCTTCGTCAAGGTGGGATAGAAGGGATCCCATGTCCGGCTGGTAAAGTGATCCGAAAAGGCGCGCAAAATAGCCGAGGCCCGGCGCCACGCCGCCCGGTCCTCTGGTCTCCACGGGTTGTGCGTGCCGAAGATGTTTTCCCAAATCATGATGCCGCTGCCGTTGAAGAAGGCGTTCTCGATTTCCTCAGCATGGTTCGTGCCCGGCAAGAGCGTGTTCCAGCGCCGGATCTGATACTCCATATGCCGTGGCTCGACCCATTTGTGATGCAGCATCGCAGGAGTGAAGGGATTGGGCAGGAATTGCGCCCATGACCCGGTAAGCTCTGCAATGTCCGCCGTCTTCGGGTGACCCTCGGGCACGAATGCCACACCCGGCCGGCGTGCATCCACTTCCTGTCGCAGCTCGGGAGAAGACGCGAGCATAGTGTCCAGGAAAATGCCGTCCACGTCGAGCGCAGCCGCCATCTCCGCTAACGCATGCTCGTCACTTACGCCCTCGCGGCGGGTGGCACGGTCCCAAGGATTGTAGTTGATGAAGGCCTTGACCCCGCGGGCATGAAGACGGCGCACGACGTTGCGCAGACCGTCTAGGCCGCCCGGCATGTCGCGGTAAAAGTCAAACTGATTGCGGTCGTCGAGGCCGATGCGGGGGTAGGCGTGCCATAGCAGCACGGCGTCGTAACCGCCGAACTCGCGTATACCTTCGTCCAGGAACTGGTCCACCGCGTAGGTTCCTGCTTTGTGGTCATAGAACGAATGGTCGTACATGAAGGTAAAGTGACACGTGAAGGTGCGCGCAAGCCACTGCAGGTCGGTGCGATCGTAGACGCTATAGTCCGGCCGAGGCGGAGTTGTCTTAAGGGCAGCGCTTTCCGCAAGTGCCTGGTTGCGTTGGGGGTCGGCCGTACTCAATGCAAGCCCGCGCAAGTACAATTGCCCTGGCCTGGGGTCCTGCGTAGCGTCGAACCCGATGATGAGTCGGAGCCAGTGCCGGGCGGGGTCGAACTGCGGTGTGCGCACTAGGGCGCTGACCTTGTGCCATTGCCCGTCTTGATGCAGTTCCATCGTGGAAACCACGCCCGTCCACCCGACTTTGGTGTCGGACTCGAGGTCATGTGTGTCGAACGCGACGCATAGGGCGGGATTTCCCGAGACCCACCGGGCATCGACGGTGACCATGAGTTCATCGCCCGGCGCCGGCTTGACAGCCTTCGCGGCCTGAAGGTCCAGCCTGGCCCAGGCCCGCACGCCCGTGTAAGAGAAAGCAATTCTGTACGCCTGAAAGGACCCGTGCCGCACGCCATCCCGGTACTGTCGGAGGCCGCGAAGCCATTCGTCGCGGTCCTGCCCTGGTTCGGGAGGCGCGATGAGGCTGTATTCGCCATAAGCGTCCGAGGATCGGACCGTCGGGGGCAGCTCCTCGTTGAGCAGCTTGCAGTCGTTGCCTGGCGCCATGAGGTGCATGGGCACGGGAATCGGTTCGAGGCCATCCTTTAGAGCCGCCGTCGTCAGAAATAGGGAAGCTACGTAGAGCATCAATGTTACAGGTTCTCCTCGCGTATGGCATGACCTGATATTTCCAACCTCTCGCGCGGCCGATTGCACGCTCGAGGCGATAGGGCGTCGCTGGTTTGTACACGTGCGATCGCTTGTGATGCAAGTCAACTGGAGCCGGCAGGTAGACGCGTCCAGAGGTGACTGTTACAGGATCTGCAAAACAGCAGCAAAACGAGGCTGGAGAACTTCCCTCGCCGCACATGCAAAAACGCCCGTAAACGCTATAGCAACAAGCATTTATGGGCGTCCTATCACAGTCGATGGCGGAGAGGGTGGGATTCGAACCCACGGTGCCAGAAAACTGGCACAACGGCTTTCGAGGCCGCCGCCTTCAACCGCTCGGCCACCTCTCCGGAGCGAATGCCGTGATTGTATCAGATGGGCCGGCCGAGTGTCTACGAAGCGATGACAACGTTGCTATACTTGCGTATAATGCCGGCATGGGGCTGCTGCATTTACCCGAGGGACAGGGTGACCACAAGGCCGGCGAGCAGGATGCGGACATGACCGCGCCCTGCTCGACAGGCGCAGGAGACTCTTGGTAGGAGGAGTAAGGATGGATCTGATGGATCGACTCACCGTGAGCCCGTGCTCGAATCCTGAGCTGCCCCTTGACGACGTGCTGGCTGCCTACTCGAATCTCGGGTACCGCAGCTTTGAGGTGTTCACGGGTTGGGCGAAGTCGGCGTTCGATATCAATCAGCCGCCGGAAGGCTATCTCGAGCTGGGCCGGCGCTATGGCATGCGCTTTCACTCGATGCATCTGCCGCCGGTGGAGGACGATCTGGACGCCACGCTCGACCGGGCTGTCAGGGCCGCCCGTTTCGCCGAGGCTCTGGGCGTGAAGGTGGTGCTGTTCAAGGCGACGAGCCGCGAGAACTACATCCGGGCCGCGCGCCCGTTTCTGGACGCTATTGCAGGCGTCGCTGTCACGCCGGTGTTGCAGAACCATGCCGGAACGCCGATCTCGACGCTTGGCGATTTCAATGAGGTGCTTCAAGGTATTGCTGATCCGCGGATGGCCACGCTGCTCGAAGTGGGGCAGTTCCACAGCGTCGGGGTCTCGTGGCGTACGGGCTACCACCTTTTGGGCAGTACCATTGCGCTGGTCCATGTTAAGGACCAGATAGGCCGGCAATCGGTCCCGTTTGGCGCGGGCGAGATCGACCTGCCGGGTCTGTTCGCGCATATGGAATCCGTGGGCTATGCCGGCAACTATGTCGTCGAGATGGAAGTGGAGGACAAGGAAAACACGCTTCGCTACCTGAGCGAGGCCCGAGCGTTTATCCGGACCTGCTGCACGGGTGGGGAGGCGGGCCATGTCTGAGCCGCGCATCTGCGTCGTGGGAGCAGGCAATCTCTCGTCGCGGCGTATATACCCATATATCGCGCAGGCCGGGGGGCGTCTGGTAGGCTCATGCGACCGGGTCCGCGAGAGGTCGGAAGCGATTGCACGGCGTTTTGGGGGCGCGGCGTACGACGACATGGAGGCTATGCTGGATGCGGAGCAACCGGACGCGGTCATCATTTGCATCGGGCCGCGCGAGCATGCAGAGCTGGCCTCGGCGGTCTTGAGGCGGAAGATCCCGGTTTATACGGAGAAACCTCCGGCGTTAACAGCGGGTGATGCACTGTTTGTAGCGCGCGCGGCAAAAGACGCGGGCGTGCCATGCACCACGGCCTTCAAGAAGCGTTATGCGACGGCGTACACCCGCGCGAAGGAATGGCTGGCCCAGTACAGCGAGCGCGACTGGCTGGCGCTGGCCATTGACTACGCCTCAGCTCACTACCGAAACGAGACCGCTGCAGGGAGCTTTCTGCTCGACTTCGCGATCCATATCATCGACCTCGCCGGCTATCTTTTTGGCGATGCCTCGGAGGTGTTTACCTATTCGAAAGGAGGGCACGCCTATGCCGTCAGCATCCGGTTCGCCTCAGGCGCTGTAGGTTCCTTAAGCCTCAACGATGGCCGATCCTTCCTTGTGCCAACGGAAGAGGTCGAGTTGACAGTGGCCGGGGGCCATTTCATGACGATCCACAATTCGGCGTCTTGGCGGATCACGCAGGACGGGAAACCGAGTGAGTGGCGCGAGCCGCCGACGTTCGTCAGCGCGGGCGACAGCGGACGCGACACGGGCCACCTGACCGAGCTTGAGGAGTTCATGCGCTCCGTCGCGGATTGCCATCCTACGCGGTCAGATATCTATGCAAGCTACAAGAGCATGGTCCTTTATGAGGCGATCGATCGGTCGGCGCGTACGGGCCAAACCATAGCGATTCATTACGAGCCGTTGTAAGACTCAGACAAGCTTGCGCTCGTTTTCGACATCGCGCTTGAACTGTTGGAAGTTTGCGCCAAGCTCGCCCCGGCCGGTAAAGATGCTCGATGTGCCCAGAACAAACATGTCCGCTCCCTGGTTGGCGAGGATAGCTGTGTTGCGCACGTTGATGTTGCCGTCGACCTCGATGACGGCGCGGAGTTTGCGGTCGTCGAGATTAGTCCGCAGAATGCGGACCCGTTCGAATGCGTCTGGGATGATCTTCTGACCTGCATAACCGGGATCGACGCTCATGAGCATGACGCGATCGACGTAGTCGAGCAGGTACTCCAACCGGGTTAGAGGCGTGCCTGGGTTAATGGCAATCGCGGGAGAAGCCCCAGCCTCGCGGATCTGGGCCAGGGCGCGATGTGTGTGGGTACAGGCCTCGACATGGATGGACACGATATCGCTGCCGGCCTCGACAAAGCGCTCGATGTAACGCTCGGGATTGACAACCATGAGATGGGCGTGGCACGGGAGCGAGCAACAGGCCTTCGCTGCCTTGATGAAATCGAAGCCCAAGGTAATGTTAGGAACGAACAGCCCGTCCATAATGTCAAAATGGAGCTCGTCGCAGCCGGCTTCCTCAAGCGCCCGGAAGTCGTCTTCGAGCCGGCGCAAGTTGGCACACATCACCGATGCCGAGTATTTCAGTGTTGCCATGGGGTCCTTTCTGCGCCGTATCTGCTTGCCTGATCGCCTAACCCAGGCCGTGCTCGGCCAGGAACGCATTCACTGCTGCCCGCGTCGGCATCGAAGGCTGGGCCCCGGCGACGGTTGCTGCAAGAGCGCCTGCAGCATTTGCGAACTGGATCGCTTCCCGGGGCTGGGCGCGGTTCCACACCAGGGCCAATGCAGCGGTGAAAGCGTCGCCTGCCGCTGTCGTATCCACAGGATCCACCTTGAATCCAGGAACGCGGATCAACTCTTTGCCCAGGTACAGCGCGCCCTGCGCCCCCATTTTGACTACCACCTCTTTCGCGCCCATGTTGCGCAGCTTCTCCGCCGCTCTTTGTGCTGAGGCAAGGTCCGTGACGGGAACGCCCGTCATCGCCTCCGCTTCCGTCTCGTTCGGTGAGCAGATGTCCGCCTTGGCCACGATGGCCGGGTGCGCCTCCTGGGCAGGGCCCGCGTCCACGACCGACAACACATTGTGTCTGCGTGCAAGGTCAAGGGCTGCCTCGACGGTTTCGAGTCGGATTTCGAGCTGCATAAGCACCGCGTCAAGAGCGGCAAACAGGGGCTCGAGCTTGTGGACATCGTCCGGGGTGAGACCCCGGTTCGCGGCTGGCGTTACAACAATGGCATTTTGCCCCTCATCAGCCACAAAGATGACCGCTGTGCCCGTTGGTTCGTGCGGGTCCGTCTTCAGATGGGCGATGTCCACTCCGCTCTGACTCAACGTTGTGCGCAACATCTGGCCGAACGCGTCGTTGCCGACCGAACCCGCAAACCGCGTCTGGGCGCCGAGACGTGCCGCCGCCACAGCCTGGTTGGCGCCTTTTCCGCCGGGCACGGTCTGAAAAGAGCGGCCAAGCAGCGTTTCGCCAGGTCGCGGGCAATGGTTCACACGGGTCACCAGATCGATGTTGGCACTCCCGACGACTAAAACCTTGGGCTGGTCCATGGCTGTCCTTTGATCTTCAGGCTTGTTGCTCCTTTAATGGTCTATTGTTTCCCCGCGGTGACGCCAGGCCAGTCGTCGGTGCGGAACGGCGAAGCAGGCAATCCGGCCGCGTTGTAGAGCGTGGCCTCGGGGTTGTTGGCCCAGGCGTAGCGTACAGCGGCCGGCTCGGGGACTTGGTCGGACCATACAAAAACGCGCTTGCCCTTGATTTCGGCTTGCGCCGGCACAAACTGCTGATCGGCGCCGGCGATTGCGAATCCTTTCAGTTCGCCGCCCTGAGCAACCAGCCCACCGCCGACATGATTGAAGGTGAGGATTGCCTTGCCTTTTTTCACGGCCATTTTTCTATACATCGGCCCGCTGTACACGACATCCTTGCCGTGGATCTTGTTCAGCGCGACGAGACACAGCCGCTTGCCGACATCCTGCTTGTTCTTGGGGTGGATGTCTTCTGCTTCGCCGATATCGATGGTCACGGCCATCCCCGTATCCGGCAATTCGAGGGCCATGGTCTGGGCCTCGCGTAGCTCCGCCCAGGTCGACGGCGCGTTCACATCCGGCTCGCGTTTCATGAAGTTCGCGAGCTGTACGAAGAGAAAATGGTAATGGTCTTGACCCCATGCGGCGCGCCAGTCGTTGATCATTGCAGGGAAAAGCGTTCGATACTGATAGGCGCGGTCCGCGTTCGACTCGCCCTGGTACCAGATCGCACCGCGGACGGCATAGGGTACAAGCGGGTGGATCATGGCGTTGTACAGGGAGGCCGGGGTCCAGGGACTGCCGGGTCCTTGAGGGGGCCAAGGACGCGGCGGCTCAGGTTGGCCCTCGGCTTTCGCTTTTTCGACTTGTTTTTCCCACTCCGCCACTTTCGCCTCATAATCCTTCTGGGCTTGTGGGTAGTTGGCGACGATGTCGTCCCACCGGTTCAAGATGGGCCTGAAATCGGGGTTCGACTCGAGAGTTTTCCGGGTCGTCCACGACTCGGCCGGCGTGCCGCCCCATGAGCTATGGATCAACCCGACCGGGACGTCCAGCGCCTGGTGCAGGTCGCGTCCAAAGAGATAGCCGATGGCTGAAAAGGGTCCAGCGGTTTCAGGGGCGCAGGCTGTCCACTCGCCAGTAAAATGTTCGAGGGGCTCCTCAGAGACCTTCCGCTCGACCTCGAGCAGGCGGATTTCCGGATAGTCTGCGGCCTCAATCTCTTCCTCGGCGTTTCTTGAGGCGGAAAGCGGCCACTGCATGTTCGACTGGCCGGAACAGACCCAAACCTCGCCGACAAGCACATTGCTGAAAGTCACTTTTTCGGCGCCTGCGACGACCATTTTGTAAGGGCCGCCCGCTTCGATCGGGTCGAGCGCGACGCGCCATTTTCCGCTTTCATCGGTTACTGCCGAGGCCGTTCGGTTAGCCACTGTGACAGATACCGTTTCTCCAGGCGCGGCCGTTCCCCATACGGGGAGTTTCTGGTCGCGTTGCAGCACCATGTGATCGCCAAAGACGTCGGCAACAGTCAGTTCCGCCGACGCCGCAAAGGAAGCAAACAAGGCTAAAGACACGAACAGACCCGCGGCACGCCTGGAGACCATGATGTTTCTCCTTTTCATGTAGGGTTGAGCAACACGGGCGCAATTAGAGCACGTTGCTCTGCTTTTCGTCAAGCGTTTCACAAGATCCCCAATCGCCACAGGCTCGAGCGATTGGGACCCTTGCTGTGGATGAGTGTGGAAGTAATTGACACGATTGCAGTTGCGGCACTACAATAATCACGCAAGACTGACGTTTTCCTTAACCCGGTCGGTCATGTGTCCGCCCGGTGGAGCACCATCAGATTGTCCAGTATGATCTATGTTATTGTAATGCTTGCTTTTGTTGGCGTCGTAGGGCTTCTGACAATGCCTTCACTTCTCTTTAGAAGATGCCCTAAGTGTGGGCACAGATGTTTTCTGGGGACCCAAATATGCAAAGTCTGCGGCGAGGTATTGCCCCGAGAAGAATAAGGCCGGCAAGCACGCTGGCGGTTTCCTCCGTGGTATAGTGGTATAGTGTTTATAAGTGGCGAGGCCAGCAAAGTGGTGAGGCGCCGGACAACTGCGAAAGCAGTCCATGCGCCGTTTACAACGCGTTTCAATGGTGATAAGCATGGCAACGATGATTAACTGTCCCTATTGTGGAAAGTTGACTGACCCTCAGCTCGAGACGTGCCCACATTGCGGGGCCTATCTCCATCGAGGTGCTAAGCCCGGTGCGCAACCTCAGAAGACGGGCAGCAGACAGACTTGCCCTAATTGCGGCGCCCCGGTTAAGGAGGGCGACATCATCTGCGTGGCCTGCGGGACAAACCTGCTGACGGGTCAGAAGATCTCTCAAGAGCGGCGAGCTGCGCCCCAACGCCCTGCCTATTCGCCCGTGACGCTCGGGATTGCGGCTGCTGCCGCCGTTCTGGTCGTGGTGCTGATTGTGGCGGGTCTGGTCTTGCTGGCCCGCGGAAGTGCGGTTGACCGTGCCAAACGCCTTGCCGCCCAGAATCGTCTGTCTGAAGCTGTCGATGTGCTTCAGAAACGGGTGGAAAGCAAACCAGCGGATGCCCCCGCATTGTTCGAGCTAGGTAAGTTGCGTCTTGGGACGAGTCAATACCGCGAGGCGGCCAAAGCCTTTTCCGAGGTTTCGAAAATCGACCCGGAGAATGCCGAGGCAGCGTTGCTAACGGCGTTGGCATTGGCTTCGATCAACGATCCCAATACCCGGTCCGAGGAAATCGCGGCCCTCGAAACGGTCACGCGACAAACGCCCGGCGATGCCCGGGGATGGTTTATGCTGTCCCTAGCGTATGGCGCCAACGGCGAGCATGACAAACAAATCGAAGCCCTGCAGAAGGTGCTTAGTCTGGAACCCGGCCATGCCGGGGCCAGGGCGCAGCTCGGGATGGCGTTAGCCCTTCGTGGAGATTACGAAGAAGCCCGCACCGAACTTGCCTCAGCACAAAGCAACCAGCCCAACAACAGCGACCTCCTGGTGGCTTTGGCCTACGCGGCCGGCAAGCAGGGGGACAACCAGGCGGCCATTGACCATTTGGTCCGGGCGCTTCAGGGCAGCCCTTCGTCCCGGCAGCAGGTGTTGACGCAACTGGGCTGTTTGCTCATCGAGCAAGGGCGTTTTGCCGATGCTCAAGCATATCTCGAACAGGCGATCACGCGGGGCGAAAGCCCTGCGGCCCGTCTTTTCTTGGGCATTGCGCTTCAGTGTCAAGGCCGCAACCAGGAGGCGCTCTCGAATTTCGAGACGCTCTCGAGCCAGCCCAATCTGTCTGAAGCGGCTCAAGCCGCCGTGCATGAGGCGCAGGTTTTCCTTGCCCAAGGCGATGCGGCCGCCGCACGCAGGGCTATTGATAGAGCCCGGGAGGCCGGCGCCGGCGATGCCGTGTATTACACTGTCCTGGGGCAGGTTCACATGGCGGAGAATCAGTTCAATCAGGCCCAAGACGCATTTCGCAGAGCGATCCAACAAGATGCCCAGTATCCTCGGGTTCACCTCGAGCTTGGGCTTTTGTATCTCCGGCGTCAGATGGTCACGGAGGCTGTGCAGGAACTTCAGAGCTATCTGGAGCTGTTAGGGCCGCATGTGGACGGCACTCGGGCCATCGAGGTCAGGGAGCTTATCAACCAGCTCACGGCGTCGCTTGGAGAAACGGAGGCGAAGGCCGGTCCAGCGGTCGTCAGCATGCTGCGGAGGACGGAACAATGACTAGGACGCTGAAAACGCTTGTTTTGCTTCTCGTAGCAGGTATTGCCGTTTCGCCCTGTTGGGCCTGGAGCTCGAAAACGCAGTCCGCTGTTGTGTCGAGTGCTATGCGGTTACTTGCTTCCGATGCGGGCGTGCCCATCAGCAATCTCAAACAAGACGTCCTGCGCGGCGCCGAGGCGTCGAACAGCCAACTCAATGAGATTCTGAAAGATTATGACGCAAGTCCCGCACGCGCTATCGAGTCGGACATGTATCTTCTGCAAGCGGTGCTGGACAGACGCGTCGATCCCTATTTCGCGTACCGCCTGGGGGTGTTGGGGAAGGCCGTCGCCCAAGCGACCTCGCCGCTTGCCGAGCTGGATTCGAGCGAGCGGAAGCAGTACGAGCGCGACGCGGAGCGTTCTGTCGAGGAAGTGCAATTGAAGTCCGTGGCGCGGCGCCACGTGGATCCCCGCGTCTATTTCGACCAACTGCGCCAAGAGATGGCGCCCCGGGAGGAGTTGATCATTCGGGACTACGAATCGGGTTTGGGCTTCGAGGGTGTCGCCCACGCTGCGCTCTCCGACGATTTCAGCCGCTCGGTTAATGCCGTGGCCGATGTTTGGCACACGGTTCTGACAGCCAGCGCGGAGGTCGCCAATATCGGCAAACCCCGGTTCCGCGAGTACTTGGTCGATGCGATTGGTTTCTACATTGACCGCGGCAACAAACAGGAGACGCAGCATGCCTTTAATCGGCTTGTGAGCCTCGGGCTCGACAGCCCCGATATCCGCAAGCAAATAGCCGACGCGTACTATGACGCCGGCGACTTCGAGGAAGCCATTAAGGCATACAAAGAGATCCTCGATATCGAGCCCAGTCGCCGGGACGTGGTCGAGCGAATTGCCTCCTACTATATGGAGCAGGGCGACAAAGCCCTCGAAAACGGCAAGCTCGAAGAGTCTTTAAGCGCATATACGGAGGCGGCTGAAGCAGATCGACTTAACACTGACGCCCAAGCCAAACGCCTCGAGGTCGAGGCCCTCCTGGCCGCGCGGGATGCGCGTCTGACCGGCGCTCAGTCCAATCTGACCGCCGCCCAAACTCTTGAAGACCGGGCTGAGGAACAGTCGCAGGCAGGAGACTACCCGAAAGCCATGGATCTCCTCCAACAGGCCAAGGACCTTTACGACAGCGTCCCGCCGGAGTTTCCGACCGAGTACAGTTTGGCGCGTGCCCGGCTCACGGGTGTCAACCAGCGTATGCAACAGCATCAGCGTGAGTTTCTTTCAAACGCAGCGCGCTTGAGCGGCACGGGCTTTGCTACCGATGCGCGCTATCGCGCCGCCACGACCCAAGCGGGGATCAGCGAAGAGGACCTTCGCTCGATTGTTTCTGAGCAATACACCGAAGAGGCCCAGAGACTTTCCCGCGAGTACCAGCAGAGCGGCGCCATGGAGTGAGGACAAAGCGCACGTCTTCGCGTAAAGGCCCAGGGTCCTGTGTTTATTAGGTTTGGCTAGTTAGGCGACGCCGGTAGTCGCGCGGGCTCATCCCATATTCTCGGTGGAAGCGGCGCGAGAAGTAGTTGCTATCTGAGAAACCGACCATCTGAGCGACGTCGCTTAGAGAACACGTCGTTTCGCCCATTAAGTCGCATGCCTCTTTCAGTCTGTAGCGGATGACATAGTCGACCGGAGTCGTGCCGTAGCAACGTTTGAACGCGCGAAGCAAGGTGCTCTCCGACATGCATGCGACATCAACCAGATCACTCAGCGTCAAGCTCTCCCGGAAATGCGCCTCGATGAAACCGACTACATTCGATAATCGCACAAGCTCGCGTGAGGCACGGGTGGTTTGCTCGGCGTACTTTCGCGAGAGGTAGCCCGCAAGCAGTAGAAAATACGCGCGAATCATCACTTCGAAACCAGGCTCCGCTCTTTTGTACTCTTCAGCCATCGGATCGACTAGATCGTATACATACCGCATCTCGTCGAGGCTGAGGTGCAGGCGGCCCTCCGAACGATAGGCGTCCCGCATCTCCGGCTCGAGGTGGAAGAAGGCCCGGTAACCCGGCAAGGCATCGAGAGCTCGCTCGCCCGCCAGGAACAGGTTCGGGTCGAAAATGACATTGCATAGATCCAAGCCTTCGATGTCCGTGTATCCATGGACCTCGTCTGGGCGGATCACGAAGGCATCGCCCGCGCCTATCGCGTAGCCGGCGCCCTTCACGTGATGAACGCCGGCCCCATGGCGGACCACGACCAGTTCGGCAAAATCGTGGGTATGGAGTTCGAACGTATGGGCTGGAAAGACGCTATACTCGATGCTGAAACGAAATCCGGGAATCCTGCAGAAGTGCTCATAATGCCATCGATGGATCATGGCGATATCGTGCAGAATTTGGACGATATTGTCAAGGATTCGCGTACGCAGGAGTAGCAGGAGGTGTCGTATGGGCTATGCGAACAAGAAGGGAGGGCCGCAAGTGATTGTTTTAGCATGACTTAAGCAGTTCCATCCAGTTGCGGCGCTGTTGCTGTTTGCGCCCGGGGACTACAAGTAGAATGAAGCCATCGTCCAGAAACATGCCTGTAAAATCAAGGAAAACCCAGTGGTTGACGTCTATTCTGAATGGCAGAGAACAATCCGGTTCCACTACGGTGGTCCGCCGATCGTTTTTCAAAGGTATCCTGAGGTCGTGTATTGGTCTAAGGGTTCTTAACGGATAGAGAAATGGAGAAAGACCATGAAGAGGCAAAGAGGGTTCACGCTAATCGAATTACTTGTCGTCATTGCCATCATCGGCATTCTGGCATCGATTCTTTTACCTGCGCTCTCCCGCGCACGGGAAGCAGCTCGGCGCGCATCGTGCGCAAACAATCTCAAGCAGTGGGGCCTGATTTTCAAGATGTACTCGAGCGAGGATAGGAGCGGCTCCTTTCCCGGGGGTACGGCCTACACAGCGGCTGGATGGTGCTGGTGGCAAGGGGTGAACTCCGTGCTGCTGTATCCCGACTACTGGACAGATCCCAACATCATGATCTGCCCATCGGACTCGCGCTCGCAATGGGACGACAGCCCATGGGGCGTGTTTCCAGGCTTCACAGAAATGCCCTCCGAGGTCGTTAAGACCATCAGCGACCATGGCGATCCTGGTTTGGTAGATGCTGCCAAAATATGTCTGCATGCGTATCTGTCTATGCCTCTATCTTACCTGTACAACCCGTTCGCCACCCGCACGGGGTCTCAATGGATAGACACCGTGTTCTCTCGAGGGTGGGGCGTATGGGAGGAACTGGGGATTGCTCCAAGTTACGAGAACCTCTCGGGTCCGCAAGTATGGGGCGCTCCTTTGGACGCGGTAGGCTGCCATGCCACGTGGAACGCTATCATTGACTTTACGCCGCTGGGTCAGGAGGACCTGGACTTCAGCTATATGGGCAAATACACTGGGTGGCGAGACGACGACGGTTCCGCGTTCCCTAATGGCTATCACTTACTAAGGGAGGGTATTGAGCGTTTCTTTATCACGGACATCAACAATCCCGCCGCCGGTGCGCAGGCGCAAAGCGACCTGTTCGTGATGTGGGACGCTTGGACTGACGGCACCAACATTACAACGCTCGATGCCTCCCAGGAGTACCTGGGCGCCGGCAGCGCCGCAGTGCTGTATTTCAATCACATCCCCGGCGGTTCCAATGTGCTGTACATGGACGGGCACGTCGAGTTCGTTAAGTACGGGGACAAAGCTCCGATCGCGTCGCCGCCCAATACGGTGGGCAATCTGGATTCGCAGATCAGGATCTGGAATTTCCTGATTGGCGGCTACGGGTGATTGGCCAGAACGAACAGTGAGTTACCCGGCCGTAGCGGGTCGATAAGAGACTTCAACACGCCGGCAGGTCGGCTGTCCGGAAGTCGCCTGCCGGGGCGTTTTCACCCCCCTGTTGGCTTTTCCTGAGGGGTAATTGCCACTGGAAAAGCGGGGCGCGTCGCGATGTCCTCGTTTGTCCATGGGAGTTAGGCGCTAAGTTTGGGCCACTGTTTCATTGGCATGGGGATCTGGTCTTGCTGTGTATGGTGCTGATGACTGCGTGCTGTGTCCGGGGCGCCTACTCCCCGTCGGACATGATGGGCCTTGACGCGTGGTTCCTCCGGGACGGGGAGGTATGGCGTCAGTTCCAGTTGTGCGGGCCTTTTCCCTGGAACTTAGACAAAACTTGGCCCGGTCTGGGCATGGCCGACCGGTCCCCGCTCCCGGCAGTAGAGCAAGGGATCTACCTGTCATCGTCACGAGACCTGATCACGTGGGAGGACGGCGGGACTATCCTGACCGTCGGTCCCTCGGGTTCCTGGGATGGTGGGAAGATATACACTGGAAACATTGCCAAACACGAAGGCCGCTACTATCTGTTCTACACTGGGATCCCTGAGCACCCTAAGCCGGGCCGGACTCCAAGCGCGATTGGCCTGGCGGTATCGACCGACCTGACACGCTGGGAGAAACACCCGCGAAACCCCATTCTGCTGCCGGATCCGTTCTACTACGACCCTTTGGGCAACTGGCGAGACTGCAGTTTTCATTGGGACGAGGTCGAGAGGACCTGGTATGCGGTGGTCTGCGCCACGGCCAAAGGCGAGGTGCCTATCGAGGAGCGCGCGTGCATCGGTCTCGCCAGGTCGCATGATCTAATAGAGTGGGAATGTTTGCCGCCCCTAGTTGTGCAGGATAAGTATACGCTGGGTCTCGAGAATCCGTTTCTATTCGAACGCAATGGGACGTGGTACACCGGCCATTCCATGTACGCAAGGTTCTACTCGGAGCAGCGGCGTGACGCGCACGGCTGCGAGGCGCCCTTGGGCGGCGTGTTCTACTTTATGGGAGGGGGATTGCGCGGACCCTTCGTTGCGCCCGTTCACAACGGCCTCGGGACGCAGCCTGATCCGCCGCTATATGCCGGCCAGATAATCGTCGCCGGCCAGGAGCGCTTGTTCATGCATCGCGGGCCCGAGCGCTGGGCGACGGCCCTGCCCAAGCGCATCGAGTTTCTCCCCGACCGGACCATGCGGCTGGCCTACTGGCCGGGCGTAGAGAAGACCCGGCGTGAATCGTTGGCAACATGTGGCTCCGCAGATGCTGTCTTGAGCCGCGAGGGGGAGCAGACTCTCGAGATTGGCCGGCCGGGCTCGGATTGCTTCCTCGAGGCCCAATTGGAACTTAAGGGTGGCGGCGCGGCGGCTCTCGTTCTCGGCGATACGTTTGTCCTTTCGGTGGACGCCGAGGCGGCTCAAGTGCGACTCCTCGACCCTGTGACGGGTTTGGTCCGCAACGACCGGGCAGCCCGCGTCGCCCTAGCGGGGCCTTTGCAGGTGCGCCTCGTTGCAGACGGCTCCGTCGTCGATGTCTACGCAAACGATGTCTGGTTGTTCTCTGAGCACCGTCCCCAACCTACACAGGATACAGCGAGAATCAAGCTGCTACGGGGGCGGGCGACTGTTCGCGAGATCCGCCTGGACAGGCTCGAGACCGGTAATCCCAAGCGCCTCTACGGTTTCAACTATTGACTTGCTGGCGTGATCTACGCGCTTGTTTCGAGCGAGATCGTGCTAGGGGGCGCCGAGATCGTTATGGTTAGGGCAGTTCCACTGTGCTAATGTAAGGTAGTCGCGTCCATAACGCTGTGCGAACCGTTAATGGGAGTAGGACATGCCGATTGCAGGAACACTTCGCTTTGCGTTGCTTCTATTTGCTGCCGTGGCCATGTATGCAGGCGCCGTCAGACGTGCGGTCGCGGAAGACGTAGATGCCGGGGAGGCGGGCTTCGAGGGCGTCCGTGAGGCAAGGGTGGAAATGACGAACGGCGTGCCGCGCCTGATGATCAACGGCCGCCCCGTTTTGCCGCTGGTCTTCTTCCCGAACACCGACGTGCCCGGCGAATGGTCTGAAAAGATGCTCCGCGAGCAAGTCGCGTTGGCGGCCGATGCGGGCGTCCATATCTACTCGTTTCCGTTCCGCATCCAACGGAGCGATGACGGCGCCAAACCGGACTACACAGTGGGCGAGCAGCGCATGCAAACAATGATCGACATTGACCCAAAGGCCGTCTTCATCTTGCGCGTTTATCCGGGCCCGTGGCCGTTCTGGAAAGAGTGGAAGGATTTCCCGGAAGGCGAGATTTCCCTTTTTGCAGATGGGACGAGCAACTTCATTTCGGTTGCGTCAGAGTTTTTCCGCAAGTACTCCAACGAGGACTTGGCGGCGGCGGTCCGACATCTCGAGGCAAGCCCCTATGGCCAACGGATTATCTGTTACCACCCGGGAGGTCCGGAGCACGAGATGTTCATGGACCGGTACCGTGAAAAAGGGCCGGACTACAGCGCCGCGAATCAGCGCGGTTTCCGCAGATGGCTGAAGGGGACTTACAAGACGGATGCAGCGCTTCAGGCGGCGTGGGGCGGGAGCGACGTGACGCTCGACACGGCCGCAATCCCGGAAACGGAGCCGGGACGCTTCCCGATGCACGGCGCCAGGGGCGGCGAGACCGCGGAGATCTTCTACCAGCTTCCCGAGGAGCAGGATTGGATTGACTATTCGCGCTACGGCAGCGACATTGTGACCGATCGCCTCCTTGAGTGGGCGCGAATCGTGAAGGCCGAGTCCCAAGGCAAAAAACTGACGGCGTTCTTTTATGGGTATACGTTCGAGTTGTGCGGCAGTTTCTCGGGGCATTACCGTCTCGACCGCGTCCTCGAGTGCCCGGACGTGGACATCCTTGCCAGTCCGATTAGCTATGTCGAGCGGTTGGGCGGCGAGCCAGGCGCGTTCATGTCGCTCGTGGATACCATCACGGCTCACGGCAAGCTCTGGTTTAACGAGGACGACACGCGCACCAGCTACGTCGACCCGGACAAGGTTCCGCCTCACATTTCGTTGTGGCAGGGCCATGAGGCCAAGAGCCATGACGAGACCCTCGGGATCCTGGACCGCAACCTCGGGGCGATTCTCGTTCACCGAGCCGGCACCTGGTGGATGGACTTGATCGGCGCCGGCGCTTTTAACGCCCCGGAGGCCTGGAAGATGTTGTCGGAACGGGCGCCGCTGTACAGCGAGGTCTACGCCGACCCTGCACCTTACCGGCCGGACGTAGCAGTGATCGTCGACGAGCAGTCGAAAACCGTCGTTAAGAGCGATTGGGACGCGAACTACTGGTTGATGATGCAGCTTCGCAACGAGTCTATGCGCACAGGGGCCGCCGTCGGGTTTTATAGTCTGGACGATTTTGTCTCTGGGGCGGTGCCTGCCTGCAAGGTCTACGTTTTTCCCAACGCCTTCGTGCTGACAGGCAATGAGATTGACGCGATGCGCGCCCGCCTCGACAAAGAGCAAGCTCCAGCCGTGTGGGTATATGCCCCGAACTGCTTTGGTCCAGCGGGTTTCGATGCGTCCCGCGCGGAGAGCCTCACAGGCATCACGATCGAGCTTGACCCGGGCAGGCAGGGCAGCCGCGGCGTAGGACTGCTCGACGGCCTAACATGGGGCAAGGACGTGCCTGTGCAACCGCGCCCTGTTGTGCGCGATGGAGGCGCCGAGGTCCTGGGCCGTTATGTGGATGGGGGGCGCGTATCGGCGGCAGCAAAGGAGGTAGGTCACCACCGCAGCGTGTACGTCGCGGATATGAGCTTGACAGCGGACGTGTTCCGGCGTCTTTTTGAGCTTGGCGGCGCGCACATCTGGGCCGGGCAAGGTGAGGTTGTACACTGTGACGGGCGCTTTCTTATGGCGCATCACGGGCCCGCTGGACCCATCGCGATCCGCCTGCCCCAGGGCGTGGGCGCCAAGGCCATCAGCGGGACAGTGGTCCATTACGAAGACGGTGTGGCGACCATGAAAGGGGATGCCAACGCCACGGTCTGGCTTCGGTTGCTTCCCAAGGATCGGCCATAGCCAAGGTCTTCTGCTAAGGAGGCCTTATTAAGCGGCCAGGGCCGGATGCGGCCTCCTTGCGCGGCGCCGTCCCGCTCATCATCGCTTGGCAAGGAAAGCCTGGTATTCCGTGTAGCAGCCGTCTGCTGTATCGTACGAAACCTCAGCGACGAGGAGCTCTCTTGATCGGTAGACTGCGGCGATAGACGGTCGCGTGTCCGCGGACGGCAAGGTCAATGCCTGCACGAACCGCCCGTCAATGGTCCACAACTCGAGCCACTGCGGTTCCGGAAGAGTCTGGTCTTCTGCCCATTGGAAGAACTCAATGACGATATGATCAGCCTCGGGCACGAGGTAAGCCGTGCTCATACAGGTCCTTTCGCCTGGGGAAGGCCGCTCGAACCACCACGATTTTTCCGTTGCGCTGTCATAGATGGTTATCCCGCGTGTGTCCAGGACAAGCGCGCGGCCTTTGTACGGGTCGATGCTGAGATGGTGTGGCAAGTATCCGTCCGGCGGCGTCAGGTCAACCTCGTCCGCCCCAGATACGAACACGACCTTCTCGGGTGGACTCGGGTAGTTGTCCTGGTGTCCCAGGTACAGATGGCCGTTCTCGCTCAGGAAGTACATGTCGCGCGCCTTGGTCAGGGCGTACAGGCTAGAGTTAACGAAAGGGCGCGTTTCCCCATCTTCACTGGCAAAACACTCTCGCGTCCGATCCATCAGTTCCTGGGCGTTGCTGGCGACGTATTCTGGCACGACCGGGTCGCGCCCGGCTGAGATGGCGTCGCAGTAGTTCCAGGCCGCCACGGCGAGCTGCTGGGCCGTGCTTAGGGCGCCCAACTGCTGACTCCGCATCTCCGCAGCCTGCCGGTAGTCGGGAAGGTACATGCGCGGGCTCTCTTTCTCGGGACGAAAGAAGACGGCATATACGTTTTCTGCCAGCCACCCGCCCGCCCTGCCCGGCAACCAACGGGAATGACCCGTACCAGTCTTAGGATCCACATACACCACTGGGTGCGGGGCGGGGCCCAGCCTGAGCGCAAAGCACAATCCGTCGGGAGAGAACCCGAGTGCGCCGCGCTGAAGGTCCAGCCCGACGCCGCCCGGCACGTCGCCCTCGATCTTGACAGGCACGTAGCCTTTGAAGGGCGCCCCTGCGCCCGCCGCTACGATGCCCACAAGAAGGGCAGACAAAATCACCAAAACCGTTGTGCGTTTCATCGCGCAATTCCTTTCCGGTGCGCGCCGAGGTACGGTGCGAAGACCCCGTCGCCCTCGTCGGCCCGGACCGCCAACACGGCCACAAGCAGGGCCAATCCCACGCAGGCCCCAACTTTAACAAAGCTCTTCATCTCTCCGTGTTCTCGATAGTTCCCAAGAATTGTTCGGTACACGATGCCGCTCACGCGTGTCTGTACGGCCAGAGGGCCGGCAGACAGCGCAATCCTGATCGGTGTTTGCAGGATCAGAGCGGTATTGATGGGCTGGTTTGCAGTGGGCATGGCCCCCTTTCCTGTAGAGCCATATTCCTCACGCAGGTAAATGCAGTTTTTCACGGCATAGAAAACGCGCACGGGCAAACTTTCGGCAGTTGCGGTTTTCCCCCGCCTGCTGTATAATTCTCGTGTGTGAGGTATAGGCTTTATCCTCTTTGATCGAAACGGCGCCGTAAGTGGGGGTGCGGTGTGGGTTGGAGGATCCGTTTCGTGGAGTCAGCCTTCGGCATAGGGGGAATTGCCAACCGTGCCAGGTTTTCGGGTCGGGCGCCTGGCTGTGCCCTCGCTCTTGCGCAGCATCCTGTGTCAACGTTTTCCTCCTTCCTTTCGTCGCACACGCACTCTCGGCGTTATGCATTATCGCCTGATAGGCCCCGGGTGCTTTTCGGCTCAACTGGACCAGTCGCGGCGCGCGTCGTGTGCAATGCATGGCGCGCATTTCTTGTGTTCCTAGGCAAGGCGCGTTCCCCACGAGGGGGAACACTGTGGGACAAAGGAGGTATGTCTCATGTCGAATTCAAATGGCGGCAGTCGTTGGCGGCTGTGGTACGTCTGGCTGGGACTCTGCGTGGCGGTGCTCTGTACCGGCTGCGATCAGCCTGTCCTCGACGGGCTGAACCCGAACTCAGGGCCGCCCGGGACCGCAGTCGAGGTAGAGGGCGACAACTTGGCGGGGGCTTCAGTGTACTGGGATGCTGGGACGGCTCCTGAACAGGTCTTGACCAGCAGCTTTCTGTCGGCGCGTTTCTTCACAGTGCCGCTGGGGGCTTTGCCGGGCGTGCATGCGGTGCAGCTCGAGGGCGATGGAGAACGCTCCGCGCGAACTGTCAACTTCACGGTTACAACGGGCCCGGTCCACCCCGGTCCGCGCCTGGACCATGTGACTGTATCCATGTTCGGCATTAATGCTGGGAGGGCCGGCATGGTGCTCATGGCGCACGGGGCGAACTTCGACGTAGGGTCGACGATCCGGGTTAACGGCGTCGTACAGGACACGTTTTTCTCGCGATTGTTGCGCAACCCGAGCACGGAAGCTACGGACAAATCGACTCTCGGTTACCCCATTCACCACTATGGGACCGTCTGGTGCGCTTTGGGCGACCAGACCCCGGGAAGCACCGTCAACGTGCGGGTGGCAAACCTGGACGGCGCTGTTTCCAACACGATCGCCTATCGGATCGCGGCGAGCAGAGACGAACTGGACAGCGACGGAGACGGCTTGTTGGACAGATGGGAAGAGCAGGGGTTCGATGCGGATGGCGATGGAGACGTGGACGTTGATCTGCCTGCCTTGGGCGCCGATCCTTTGCATAAAGACCTGTTTATCGAAGTAGACTGGATGGCGGCTGCGGCGCCGAACGGCAACATTTGGGCGAACATCGAGGATACCTTCGAGAACGCACCGGTCCTGAACTCGGACGGGTCGCAGGGAATCGCAATCCACATCGACCGGGGCGCGGGAACTGGAGGCGGGGGCGGGTCGATCATCCCCTACGCCGAGTTTATCCGCTACGACAATAACACACCTCTCGCCGGCCACACGTATACCAACTTCCACACGCAGAAGGCAGCCCATTTTGATCCGGCCCGGGAGACGATCTTCCGCTATTTCATCTTCGCGTGGGACCACGGCTACACAACGGGATCGAGCGGACGCTCAGAAGGCATTCCAGGTCGCAATGTGTTTGTGACCCTCGCGACCTGGGGGGCGGATGGAAGCCGGGAGGATTTCCAGACAGGCACCTTCTGCCATGAGTTGGGGCACTCGATTGGTCTGCGCCACGGCGGCTCTGAAAACACCAACTCGAAAGACAACTACAACAGCATCATGCAGTATGGCAACGGCTGGATCATGTGGATGGGTCAAAACAACGTGTACAGTCCCAGCCAGATGGGCGGCATCGACACAGACTGCGACCAACTTGACGTGGACGGCGTGTTTACTTACTCCCAGGGTCAACGCGCCGACTTGGACGAGTCGGATCTCGATGAGCGCGACGGCGTATGCGACTGCGTGGATCGCGACTGGAATGAGAACGGAGTGATTCAGGCCTCGGTAGCTGAAAACCTGGACGCGGCCGCAGCGCTGGACGTGATCGAAGACCATGCGGACTGGCCAGCCCTGCAGCTGGCAGTGCCATGAAAGAACGCCCCACGATGAAAAGATATGATCACAACCTTCCGAAGGCATCGAAGAAGGAGGAGTTTCCAATGCAAGCCCTTAGCGTAAGACACGCCGTGGGACTCGTGCTGACGCTGGTTGCAGCAGGAATTGCTGGAGTTGGCGTCGAGGCGCAGTCGCTGCGGCCGCCGATCCCAGAAGTGGCTGCGAGCGACCTGAGATATCCGGACCCCGTCGGCGTGGGTTTCCTGCGGGTGGTGGAGGTGTTGCCGGCGCAGCTCCCCTTGGGCTTCTTTCTCTCGCTTGACCAAGAGGCTCTTGCAGGGGAATGGGACGTGCGCGGCACGGTCGTTGAGGCCGACAAGGATCGGATCATCTTCAACACGGAAAAGGAGGAGGAAGCCCGTTTGCTCTACCGGCTTCCTGGCCAACGCGTTCTCGAGCTGAAACCAGGCGATCCTGTGTCCATTGGACGAACGCTGCACGGGCATGGCGTGTCGATGGGCTATCTCATCGGCATCGCGAGCAACGCGCGTCTGTTGGCGTCTGCAGGCCGGGTCCTGGGCGAGGAGCCGCAGATGGTCGAGGTGATCGACGGCCAGCTCCGGATCAAGCAGACCGACGAGCGGATCGCAGAGTTGGGCCAGAGTCCGACAGAGGTCACATATGAGATCGCTGCCGTGCTCGAGGCCGGCGGCAAGACCATACCGATCACGATGGACGAACCTGTGGACGTCGTTGTCGAGCAAGGCCGGCTTCGCGTCGTGCTGCTCAACAGCACCGAGGTACTGCCCGATCCAAAGTACGAAGACGTCGCGGAGGGTTCGGGTTTTGCCCTGGAATTCGCGGCGACCCCTTCTGCGGCTGAAAAACGGTAACGGGCCTCATGACATAACGGCCCTCCGGTCGGGGCAGTGATCAACTCTGGCCTGTGCACAGGCGTCACGGAGCAGCGCAGAGTTGTATCCGCAACATCGCCATGATGATCTTGGCGATACGGAGCGCTGAGGCAGAACGACGCGGGTCTAAGTGTGAATGGCCGCAAGCGTGCGACGCCGCATGGCCGCGCCCGAGTCTTTGCTAAGACATCTGCGTAGGCCAAGGGACGTTGACATGTCAGGCAGATGCGAGCATCATGGAGCTTCAGAAGTTCAGGCCCCATGAAAGGCGGTTTTGCATGTTCCTGCGCATAGGTCTGCCCAGTGTACTTGCCCTATTCGGCGTGGTCTTGTTCGTAGTATCTGCGTTTGCCGAGGAAGTGTGCTGGCACGACGTGTTAACGCTCACGCTGGAAGGCAAGGGGTGGGCAGATACTGAAGCTCCTTTTGACCGGTTGCCGGGCTCGATGAAGGAGAAGGTCAATGAAAGCGCGTGGATCTTGAGCAAGGAGAGCGCAGGTATCTGCGTCCGATTTGTGACGGATGCTGCTACGGTGCATGTGCGATGGTCGCTTGTCAGCGGCACGCTCGAGATGCCCCACATGCCCGCCACCGGCTGCAGTGGCGTGGACTTGTATGCGCGGGATGACGACAGCGCGTGGCGATTCGTGGGCAATGGCAGGCCCTCGAAGCAGGAAGGCAATGAGGCGGCTCTCGAGTTGCCTGGCGGGGGCAGGCCTGGACGGGAATGCCTGCTGTATCTCCCCTTGTACAACGGCGCCAAGTCCGTGGAGGTGGGCGTGGCCGAAGGCGCCCATTTGGACGCGGCACCTCCACGACCTGAAGGCAAGCAGAAACCGCTGGTCATTTACGGGACGTCCATCACACAGGGGGGGTGCGCAGCGCGTCCCGGAATGGCGTGGACGGCGATTCTGGGTCGATGGATGGATAGACCCGTTATCAACTTGGGCTTCTCGGGTTCGGGGAAGATGGAGCCCCCCATAGGCGAGGTATTGGGGGAACTGGAAGCGGCAGCATATATCATAGACTGTACGTGGAACATGGGCGACAGCCAGGAGGTGTATACTGAGCGTGTTTCCCATCTCGTGTATAGCATACGGAAAGTACATCCGGACACGCCCATCGTTTTCATGGGGCAGTCGTTCGTCCAGCGGCAAACCCACCCGACGGAATTGTCGCAGCGATTGGAACAGGCAGTGCGGCAAATGCAGCAGGAGGGAGCAAAGGGCTTGGTGTTCGTGCCCGCCGACGATTTTGTCGGAGACGATGGCGAGGCTACGGTGGATGGTGTCCACCTTACAGATCTCGGCATGTACCGGCAAGCCCGGTCTCTGTTGCCTGTTATGAAAGAGGTGTTGGCGGGGGAGTGACCTACGGGCAGCTTCTTTGCGGAGACCCGTGCGTCGCGGATGCTGACCGTGAGCCCAACGCTGCCGACCGCTGCATGCGTGGGAAATGCTTCCTGTCAGGTGGCGGCGTCTGGCCGAGGTACATGGCCGGGCACAGCGGCCGGGCCGAGAATCAATCCATTGCCAAGGGCATGCGCAACGGTTTCCACTCTTCTGTTAATCTTTTCAGCACGTCTGGCACCTCTGTCAAGTCGCCTTGATAGACGCCCTGCGACTGCTCTCCTGCCCGCCAGAAGGCAACGTCCACAGGTTGAGCAAGCTCGATGTCGATCCCTGGTGCATGGAACTCCCGGAGTCCTCCTGCCGCGAAAGCATGTACGCTTCCATCGGCATCGAGGCGAAGTGCAGCTACTCCTGTCGCATCCATGATAATCTGTTGTTGAGTATACCCGAAATCGGTCCGGATGGGGTCGCCTGCGGCATCTTTCTCGCCCGCCAAAACGATGCGCGTGCCGTCGGTCAGACGGAGATGTCCCTTCTGAGGCGGTGCGGCCGTGGCCAACAGCTTGCTCCACTCGGTCATCCAGGTCGCTGGAGAGTGGGGATCTACCCCGTGCGCGCGGAGGTTCGTCACCACAAGCGGTCCGCAAGCCGCCAGGTTCTCAACGCGAACCATGGACTCTGGGAGAGCCGCCTTGCCGTCGAAGGGCGCCCCTTCGAAATCCCGTGTCCAATCCCCAACGCAGAACAGCGCCGTCGGTCCGCCTTCGGCTCTCCTGAAGAATTCCGCGGTGGCCGGGTTTTCAAACTCGGGATGGTAGAGCACCACCGCTTCATAGGGCTGCATGCCATATCGAATACGGCCTTCCTTGTTGATTGTGAGCGCGGCGTTGCCAATCTCGCTGGTCGGAATGAGGTCCGCATAGTACCCCTGTCGCCAGAAGTAGTCGGTCAAGGCGAGTCCCACGTCGTCGTAGGCAGGGCCGGCCCAGTTCATAGCGCAGGTATGTCCAAACATGACTGCTACGGGGCAATCAACAGGACTCCTTGAGATGTAATTGAGGAGACGGACCCGGGCCTCGGCCCGCATAACCTTGGATCGAAGCAGATCGCCGTACGCGTCTCCCTCGTAAGGATAGAGCGGGTGATAGTTGATGCGCCCGCCCCCGAGGGCATGGCGCCAGACGTTCTGCTCGTAGAGCGTTGCCTCCGTCGCGTAGTACTGATTCACCCAGACAGGGCTGCCCCACTTCTTGGCCAAGGACGTGCGCGCGCAGTAGGGCGTGCCCTCGTCGGTTTGGGCAAAGTCTCGTGTGGCCTGCCACCAATCAAGGCCATTCTTCTTGAACTCCGCTGTTCCTGGATAGGGCATCCAGGTGGGGTGGGTCACCACGTATGCGTTCCGACCGAAGAACTCCTTTGCCAGGCGGTAGTAGTGGTCCTCGATCAAGCTGTTGCGCTCGCGCGACATGGCTCGGAAGTGGTTGATGGCGGCGATACGCTCGGTTTCCCGGCCTTCTTCTCCGAGATACATGAGAAAACAGTCGCGTACGAGATCGCGGCCGGATGTCCGGGACGCGTAGGCTTTCGCTCTCGCTTCGGAATACCAATAGTCGTTCTTATCCGGGCAGCCGTCGAAACAGGGGGGAAACCCCCATTCGTCTTTCATCAAGCCGTCCAGGCGGAGGTCGGCATATTGCTCGACGATGGAACGCTGGAACTCGAGCAAGTGCGGGGCGAAAACATCCGGTGTGAACAACGCGAAGCCGGCCGCAACACACGCCGTGTGCCCCTCCGTGCCCGAATCGCAATCGATGACGACTTCGATGGCTTCATTTCCAATCGACCTTGCTTCACAGCGTTCTGCCGTGATGTCTTCAACGGTTCCCGGCGCGACCCCCCTTGGGCTCGAAACGAATGAGTATACGCGTACAAGGCGGTTGGCCACGGGCATGTAAGGCGTAGTCTGTCCATTCATGTGGTCCCGTAAAGACTCTGCTTCAATACGCAGCGAAACCTTTCCCGAAGACGCTAGGTCGACCGTGCGCAGACGCAACAACTCCTGAAGCTCTGCGGGATGCGCCTTGTAGAATGCGGCTCGCGCCAGCCGTACATCGAGCTCGAAAGCCACGTCGATGTTGAGGCCTTGGGCATAGTCCAAGACAGCTTTAAGGGTATCATGCACCTCCGGATCTGCAACCTCGCGACCAGGGAGACGGCAACTCACGGTTAGAAGGTCGTAGACGGTCTCGTCTCGGAAGCGATCAAGGTGAGCCCGGTACCCTTCGTTTTCGAAGACGTCCGACGACCAGAACCAGGCGCCGATCGAAGGCATAGGAGTTTCTGGCGTCGGCCCCAAAGCTGCGTGTCCCCCAGGCTGTCCCATAGCCATCGTAGTGAGGAATACGCTCGACAGATCGAGAAAAACCTTCGGAAAAGACATCTGCTATTCCTTTTTCACCTTCCCGAGCATTATGAGTAGCGCTCTGCGCGGTAACAGCATGGCCTATCATGACCACGGCCTCTCAATTTCAAGCTTAAAGGGATTCTCGCTTCCCTGCCAAGCAGCGGGTAAAGAATTACGGACCATAGTACGCCTCATCATCCCTTCATGTCGAGGTTCCTTGGACTGATGCGCTGCGCGGAGCTGTCCAGCCGCGGAGAAAAGGCGGCCGGAGAATGTGGCCGTTTGCCACCACTTACTTTTGTGGGACAAGCGGCTCCCTATCAAGCGGCAACACGGCGCAACAGCTAAGCCGTAATGACCTGGACAGGCGGAACCCGAGTCGTTTCCGGTCGGCGACCCCTTGCTGTTGACAAGCAATCACGCCTGCGCCCACACCACCTCGCGACGGAGCACCGCTGGTTTTCGGAGTCTGGGCAGCCTTTTGGCCTTGGGCTCTGATGACGCGGTAGGGCGACAGGGGGCCAACCTCGAGCTCTTTAGGTGCTGAGAAGGTAGTGCGTGACTCCTATCGACTGATTTGGGGTAGTTTTGATGCAGCACCCGGAGTAGTCCCGACAACATGCTCCTCGTTTACCAAGGGAACAGGGAGGACATAGGTAGTTTGACACGTCGCCTTAGCAGGATCGAGCTGCAACACCATTTCCGCCGCCATTTCACCAGCCCGCTCGAAGTCTCCTTCCGTGGTCAACATCGGCGGCGAAATGCCCTGCCCGATCGAAAGATGGTCAAAACCAGCAACGTACAACTCGTCAGGCACTGCAATGTCGATCTCGCGCGCAATCATGACCGTCGTGACTGCGTGCCAGTCCTCCATGGCGATGACGGCTGTCGGCGCCTGGTCTATCTCCAGCCATTTCCTTACATATAGGCGAAGCTGCTCTGCAACGTCCGCACCACCTAGTTCTTGAATCCTCCAGCACCACTCAGGACGAAGCCCGATGCCCGCATCCGCCATGGCGGCCTCGTAGCCTGCGTACCGGTCGGCGTTGCTGCGGTGCGCCAGTTCTTCTTCCGGCAGGCCGTAAGCCATTATCGCAATGCGCTCATGACCGGCCTTCAATAGCCGTCGGGTGATGTTGTAACCGGCCCTCCAGTTATCGAAAAGGACCTGAGGGCGACGCTGCTCAGGCTGCGCCATGTCAAGTAGCACAATCGGAAAACTCTGAAAGGAGTTATTGAGGAAATCATCTCTTAGCTGTGAGCGCGTACGCACGACAGGATACAAGACGGCACCTTCGCAGCCTGTTTCGGCCAGACGCTTTATCTGACGTTGTTCCACCTCGTACTTGTTGTCCGTACTTGCGACCAGGAGTTGATGCCCTTTCCGACGGCAGACGCCTTCAACGCCTTTCAGCATCCGTCCCATGAGTTCCAGGGTGCTGATGAATGGAATAACTACCGCGATGGTCGCGCGGTTGCTGGTTCTCGAAGGCTCCCGGCCTTCTGCGACGAAGCAGCCCTTGCCGTGGCGGCGCACAATAGCCCCCTGGGCCTCCAACATACTGAGGGCGTGTGTAACAATCGTTATCGAGGCGCCATAGTATTTTTGGAGCGCCCGGACACTTGGAAGCTGGTCGCCCGGCTCAAGGTGGGCTCCGTCGATATGATCTCTGATAATCCGTGAAGCCAGTTGGGTGCTTTTGGATGGCGGCATGTTATCTCCTTGCACGACCGGATCTGGACAGGGCGGAGCGGAAAAGCCTGGTGCAGGCTCGCTCTGCAGGCCGGTGTTACATCACCTGAGTTTAGCAGAAGGAGGTGTTCGGGGCAATGCAAGGCCTCCGGAGAGAACAGTTCTTCTATCCAGACGGATCCTGCGCGTCAGCGATTCGTACGCGTAATGGGGCTTGACAAGAAGCGGCAACTGGTGTAACATTGGCCCGCTGTTGCAACAGTTGTGCACCGTGTTTGATCGAGTGTGAGTTGAGGTGCGACGCCGCCCAAAGGCAAAGAGAAAGGCAAAAACAATGAAATCGATAATGAAAAGGGGACAGGGTTTCACATTGATCGAACTGTTGGTCGTCATCGCCATCATTGGCATCTTGGCGTCGATTCTGCTGCCCGCCCTGTCGCGGGCGAGAGAAGCGGCGCGGCGCGCGAGTTGCGCGAACAACCTCAAGCAATGGGGCCTCATCCTCAAGATGTACTCAAACGAAAGCAAGGGAGGACTCTTCCCGGCCTCTCAGGAATGGCTCGTCAACGGGTTCGGCTGGAGCATGGGCATCCGCTCCGGGTCGCTATATCCCGATTACTGGACCGACCCAAACATCATGGTCTGCCCTTCTGACTCAAGGACGGACAGCAATGTGTGGTTTCCGAACGGCGTCGGCATTGAAGAGGACGTGACGGCGCAGGTGCAAAGCCTTTATGGTCCCGGAGGAGGGCCCGACGATGCGGTAACGACGGCTGTGCGTGACGCGATCTTGTCGTGTCCCGTGTCTTATATATATATGAGCCACGCGGCCGCTACCACTTCCCAGGTCTTGGACATCGTTTTCATGGTAGCGAACCAGATTTGGTTTGTGAATCAGGCGTGGGTAACTGTTTACTACCCAGCCGACATTCAGGCGCGGGGCGGTCCTTCGGAGTGGACCCTCCTGACGGGGTGGGAAGGACGAGGCGCGAGCGACTTGAGCGCAACAGACCCTATCAACGCAACACCCGGCGGCGCAGACCGGACGGGGTGGCGTGATGATGACGGAATAACTCCGTTGCCCTCGACCTATCCCCGGCTGAAGGAAGGTATCGAACGGTTTTTCATCACCGACATCAATAATCCGGCGGCCGGAGCCAAGGCTCAGAGTAGCCTTCCTGTCATGTGGGATGCTTGGGCCGACAGTGCGAACCTCCACAACATTCTCTACGGGTACGATACCTCGGCGGCTATCAGGTTCAACCACATACCAGGGGGCTCTAACGTGCTGTTCATGGACGGCCATGTGCGGTTCGTGCGTTTCCAGGAGGGGATGCCCATCGAGAGCCCGCCCCTCAGCAATCTCAACCTGAGTTCTCAGATGGCTGTATGGTCGAACCTCGTCGGCGGCTGGGGCTGAGCAGTCTCGATTTCCAGCGATTGGAGCAGCAAAGGTAATAAGCATCCCGAGTCATAGGGTGCATGACAGGGGCCAGCCCTGCGCGGTGTCTGCCTGCAAGCTGCAAAACGCAGGTACTGGCCCCAACCATTTACATAAAATGTGTCAATGGAACGGTGTGCACAACCCGCAAGGCGGGCAAGCAGGCATTCCGTTCTCTGGTCCGCATAGATAGAGAGTTTCCTCTGGTATCCGGTTCTCATTGCAAGTAACGCATTTCTGGGCCTTGTCGTCCAGCTACCCGTGAAGCGTCTCTATCGAGGCTGGCTAAAAGACTACCGCAAGTTCATTTCCATTCCGTCGTACGCCAGATGCACCTTTATGCGGCGTTCTTCTGCCCACGTTCCCAGTTGGTCTTTGACGGCGTGTTCGTCGCCCGTAACGATTTGCGATCCGCAGTGGGTGATCACGGCCGTAGGCACGCCTTCTTTCGCGCTCCGAGTGCTCGACGGCAAAAGCTTGAAAACGGATGCCCTCGACTTCCACGGGCCTTTGAATTTCAAGTGTGTGCCGTTCCTCGATGGGATAGCTACGCATGTGTTCCCAGGCAGGAGCTGGGGCGTAAACAGGCGCAGGGGCTCCTTGTTTGAGGCCCCATGGGTGCTCGGGATGCGCATAGGTAATCACGATAGCATGTGGATTGACCTTGGCCGCTTCTCCGCTCGAGTCTTCCCCGCAGTCAATCATCACATTGCGCCCGTAGTAGCTGACCATGAGCGGCGTATGCCGCATATGCCGCGTCGTCCGCGCCTCTATTTCGTACTGTGTACCGAGGAAGGAGAGCTTGATGACTATGCTTGATCGCCTTCGCCATCTCCTTTCGAAATCTCGCCAGCCAAATACACGCCGACGAGATTCTGCTCGATCCCTTCGCCAAGATCGGTGAGCGAACCATCATAGTCAAGCACAACATCCGCCATGCCGGCCGTTTCGCTGATGTGGAAACTCTCCTCCTCAGCTTCGTCAAACGCAATGTACTGATCGTAGTCCGTTGCATCGCGATCGGTTCCGCGCGCTTTCATTCTTAGAAACCGTTTGTCCGCATCCTCAACACGCACGTAAACGAGAATGAAGGCTTCGCCAAAGCGCGAGCGCAGGACTGACGCGTCTTTGGGCGTGCGGATACCGCAAATGGAAACAATGCCGTACTGCCTATATTGGCGGCTCTCGAAATCGAGCAGTACCCGGTGCATGAAGAAATCCGCACCGTGTTCTTGGATGAACTGCTGCGATATCTTGTGTAGATTTTCTCGTGTGGAGCGGATACCCTTTTTGCGTGCTATTTGTCTTGCAACATCGCCTGCATCCAAGAAAGGCGCTCCATAGCGCTCCTTAAGATAGAATGCAACCGCATCTTTGTCCGCGCCGATCCGCCCTACGATACCTACCACTTTCATGCTCCGGCGTCTCCTTGCTTGCCCTTGTCGGGTTATGCGCCGAACTTATCCATTCGCAATGCATATGCCAAGGCCACTAGATGCGTTGCAGGTATTCTGGGTCGCAGTCCTCCTGCCATGCAGGTCCGTTCGCCAAAATGTTCGACTGTATCGGGCCGGCAGCGTTTGGACCAGAGGACTACAGGACCCGGATGCCAACTGTGATACTTCAGCTTGGCTGGCGTGGAATGGTCGCCAGTGACAAGAACGACGTTGGGCTCAAGGTCTAAGAGGCGAGGCATCAACGCGTCTGTCGCCTCAATTAGGGAGACTTTGCGGTCGAAATCGCCGTCTTCAGCGGCACTGTCGATGCGTTTCACATGAATGTAGAACAATCGTGGGCCTCCCCTTGTTGTTCGAGCCTGTCAGATTCTTCGGGCATCGTTTGAACGCGCCCTCGCGTCCAAAGGCTTCTTGCCGACTGCTTGAGGATCCGTGTCGTCTATTTCGCCGCTGAGCCCTTCGCCCCGCAGTACAAGCAGGAAGCGGTGTTTCTTGACGGTCTCGCCGAAGACTTTGACGTCTCCAAGCCGGATCTCGCTCAAAAGTCTGCACAGCTCTCTGTTCTTTTCAGTGGAGATCCGGCCGGCATGGCGATCCGTGACGCGGCCTTTGTCGTCGACTGTGCGGAAGTTGCCTCGAGCGGCCACATCGCCGTCCCTGAGGTCGAAGCCCACTCCTATAGCACCTAGAGCGCCGCGGCCCACTTGATACTGCACCGGGTGGGGTCCTCATGTATTGTCGTTAGGACTGTTACTAAAGCTTCAGACCTTTTCTGCTATGCACTTTTGACCATGCGCCGAGCTTCCCGCACCATCTGGTTTGCATAGCCCCATTCGTTGTCGTACCAACTCATGACCTTTAGGAGGTCGCCGTCCACGACTTGCGTCATCGTTAGATCAACGATCGAGGCCCTGGGGTCTTGGATAATATCCGATGAGACAATCTCATCTTTCGAAACGCCAAGAACGCCCTGATATCGCTCACTGTTAGCTTCCACCAGGAACATAGCATTGACCTCGTCGACAGTGGTCGGTTTCTCGGTGAGCATCACGATGTCCGCAATCGAGCCGACGGGCACAGGGGCCCGCACCGCGACGCCGTCGAATCGTCCGGCATACTGCGGCAAGGCTTTGGTGGTGGCCTTAGCTGCACCCGTCGAGGTGGGAACGAGGTTGGCAGCCCCCGCTCGACCACGACGCCTTTTCGTACTCGGCCCGTCAACAATGCTCTGACTCGAGGTATAGGCGTGGATCGTTGTCATGATGGCTTTCTTGACGCCAATATTTCTCCCGACTGCCTCAATGACCGGCGTGATGCAGTTTGTCGTGCAACTGGCGCAACTGATCATCTTTGCGCCTGTTTCTGGTTCTGCCGCGCCATGAACTACGTAGGGAACGTCGTCACTCTTAGCAGGCGCGGACAGTATTACGTGTTTCGCTCCGGCACGGATGTGTTTTTCGAGGCCGTCTTTGGTGGTGAAAATGCCTGTGCACTCGAACACGATATCGATGCCTAACTCTTTCCAGGGCAACTGCGAAGGATCTTTCTGCTGGAGGACCTTGCAATACCTGTCGTCGATCTGCAATCCGTCATCAAGAGCGACGACATTTTTGTTCCACCGTCCGTAGACAGTGTCGTACTTGAGCAGGTAGGCCAGATTGTCCGCCGGGACGATATCGTTGACGGCGATCGTCTCGAGATCCCGAGTATCCATGAGGATTTTCAGAGTCGCTCTGCCAATTCGCCCGAGTCCATTGATTGCCACCTTCGCCATTGCGCACCTCCTTCATGCTTTTTGCTTATCCTCAGGTCTCTTGTGAATTCAGTGGATCGCCTTGGCCGGCGCGCGGATAGGCCACCATGCTTAGGCGAGCCACGCGACTGTGCTTTTGTTTAGTGTTTCTTAAGTGCCTACATTCAACGAAACCAGCCTGTGCCGCGACCAGGATCTGCGTACATATTAGCAACAAACAAGACTCCGCAAATTCTTCCACGCGCTTGTCGCAAAGCATGCATGACACCTGTTCGTGCACGGTGCTGCCTGAGGCCTTGTGGTCTGGCGCCATTCTGGCACGGTTCTAACAGCCGCTGTCGCTAGTATTCCAAGTCAACCCTGAGGGTCCAGACTTGCGTTCGAGAGACTTGCGTCGCTGTCGGGTGCAATATGTTTTACCCCATGAGTGCATAGCAATTTGGCTGCAAGCGCTCTAAAAAGCTTGCGGCGGCCCGTCTCTAGTGGGTAAAACAGGTGTAGTACCCAACCCGGTACCCAACTTGGGAAAGGCCATCGGCAGCTAAGTCGCGTAAAGCACACACGCACGCACATTTCCACATAGTCCCAGCACCCCGTTTTGACGAACAGGAGCTGACCTCGTTCTCCGGCTCGGTCGTGTTTGAGGCACTATTTGACCGCCTTTGGTTGAAGCTGCGCCTGGAAAGCTGTTTCAGGCATTAGAAGAGCTCCTGCGTTTCTGGACACCACGTCATTGCGTGTGTTGGTCATGCACTTCCTGCTTGGGTTCACACGCCTGAGCGACGTAGGCTGCTACTGCGATGAGCCGCTGACGAAACGAGTGGTTGGCCTGCGCACAGTCCCTTATGTCTCAACGGTCTCGCGCACGCTGGCCGGCATGGGTGCGGGTAGCGTGGACAACTTGCGCGCTCACTCGGGATCTGGTCATGGACGGGCTCGCCAAGGAAGATTCCGCCACGTGACCTTGGACTGTGACGGAACGGTCCTGTCCACGAGAAGGCACAGCGAGGGAACGGCCCTTGCCTTGGAAACCTGGGTTCCCAGGAGGCAGGAACCCCATTTCCACATCTCTTCGGCGAAATACGGCTGGAAGGGACATGACCCCAAGCCGCATGCCAACTATGTTAAGCCCTCAGATATCCCAGATGCGTGGCAGAAAGGCGGCCGTTTTACAGTGGATGTCGAGGCGAAGCCTAAGGAGAAGGCCGTCTTAAGGCTCTTGTCCGAGTGGTCCTTTGCACCTACTTCCCGAGGTTGAGCTGCGACTCAAGAGGCCGATTTCCAACAGGCGACCGCCGTGAGCGTTTTGGGAAGAGCCTCGGAAACGCGTGGTGATGAGCGTGCCCACTGGATGAGGCCCTATTGGCAAAGACACCCCTGTCTCCGGGAGTTCGTGCGATCACCCACGTGCGCGCTGGTCCGAGTCCACGTCGAAAGGTACAATCTGGTCGAGCGGTTCCAGAACGTGGTCGTAATTCCGGGTATTTGATCAGGTATCCGTGGACCGGCGCCTGGGCATCGTAGTCATCGGTTAGTGGCGATAGCCTGTGAAAGGAGACTTCACGGCAGCGATCCTACGAATCGGCGCACGGTAGGCGGCTGGGCTTGCTGGACTTGTCGTGGTTGACCTTCTTTGGATTGGCATCGTGGCATTCGGCATATATCGGGACGAAATAGGCCACCTGCTCCGTATTGTGGACAAGCGGATGGTCGTAAATGTGTCAGCGGCGCTTGCTACGTGGGCGATAATTGTCACAGGGGTGCGGTTGTGTGTGCGATGACCTCACTGTGCACGGGCTTGGCGAGCCGTCCGATGGGCCGGTTCCTATGAAGACCGAGCGTACGCGCTATCCCTAACGCGTTTCGTTAACCATCCGCCTCCAGGGACGGCGTCATGCGGGTCAATGGTGACAGGCAGTATGTAGCGCACGGGTTCCTTGAGGCTGCCATCGCTGTGACGCAATGCCACCTGCGCGGCCAGCTCGCCCATGAGTTCGAAATCCGAACTTGCGCTTGCGAAGCGCGGTACCACAGCATCAGCCATTGGCAGGCTACCGAAACCGGCTAGTTCGAGCTCCTCCGGGACGGCCACGCCAAGGGAGCGGGCCTCGCGGTGAACGACTGTGGCCAGAGGGTCTCCCGTACAGACAACGGCTGTAGGACGGTTGGGCTGCTCTTTCCAGCGCCGCAGAGCAGCCTGAACGCAGGGCAGGTGCTGGTCGCTTCTGTGAATGATGGGCCATATGTCTTCTTCCCTGAGCTCCACACCCGCCTCGGAAATCGCCTGACGGAAGCCGTCGAAGCGGTCGCTGTTCGCGCGATGTATCAACCGGCCGTTATCGGAGCAGTACCGCATGAAGGCGATGCGTTTGTGGCCCCGCCCGAACAGGAATCGCGTCATATCGTAGCCCGCCCGGTAGTTGTCAAAGAGGATCTTGGACTGTGGATGCTCCTCTGCCGGCAGGTCAACAAGTACGACGGGCACTGGCATTGTCTCGGTGATCAGGAAATCCGTCGGGATGTCCTCCACGCAGCGATGTACTGGGTAGACGATGAGAGCCTTACAACCTGCCGCGGCCAAGCGATACACGTGCTCACGTTCCCGGACGCGATCCTGGCTGCTCACGGCGACCAAGACCGAGTACCCAGCCCGGGCGCATTGGCGCTCTACCCCCTTCAGCACTTGGAATTGAAGCTCAGTCGTGCGAGACAACTGCAACACGAGTCCAACAGCGTCTTGCGCCCTTGAAGAAACCGCCGACGCCATATCCGTGATGTAACAGCCACTGCCGACGGTCTTCTCAATCACACCTCTGCCTTCGAGCAGGCTGAGTGCATGGGCGATCGCAGTCGAAGAGGAGTTGTAGAAACGCTGCAACTGTCGGATAGGGGGAAGCCGGTCGCCTGCCTTAAGGCCCCTCCCATCCACAAAGTCCGCCAGAATGGCGTCAGCGAGTTCCTGACTTTTCGGGCGTTTCTTCGCCATGTCGCTGCCTTTCTCTTGCCCTTTTCTTTCGAGCACGGACCGTTTGTTGCATCAAAAAAAATCTGTTTCATTACGATGCATCACTTTCGCAGAACTACTGTAGCACAGTCCGGAAAGGAATTCCAGCGAAAACAACTGGAGCGAGGACTTCTATGAGGGCGAACCTCGGGAGGACTCTAGACAGGGTGAGTCGCCCCCGGGACCTGAGAATCCATACAGGTGTTTTGGGGAACCAAACTGCCCCACTGCGCAACCTGATGTTTACTGCATGCGACTGAGTTAACTCGTGTCTCAGGAGTTTCTTATGTTGACTGTCGGCAAGGACACGGCCTACGACTACAGGTAAGGAACCCCGCTGCTTGCTTCGTGGAAGCCCAGGCTAGGCGTTGTCGCTAACAGTTGCCAGCTAGAGCGTACGCTCGGCAGCCGGTCAGCTGTCGAATACGAGGAATGCAACGCCTTGTGCCTTGAGTTCCGCAGGCCTGTGCAAGAAGGCCGAATTAGCTAAGTCGTTGTGCAACAATAATTTACTGGGCCGCCGCAGGCGCGCGTGGAAGAAGGCCTCAGAAAGTCCTTGACAACCGCACTGGGTCATGCTATAAATTGATCTAACATTTGATGAAGTTTAGTATATTGACGCATCAATATGCTAAGGCAGTTCGGAAAAACACAACGAAGCATGGGAGAACAGAAAATGAAAAGCAAGGGATTCACGCTGATCGAACTACTGGTGGTCATAGCGATCATCGGCATCTTGGCAGGCATACTCCTTCCCGCCCTCTCCCGGGCCCGGGAGGCGGCCCGCCGGGCAAGCTGCGCTAACAACCTCAAGCAGTGGGGCCTGATCTTCAAGATGTACGCGGGCGAAGCCCGCGGGAGCTGGCCCGGCCAACCGCGGTGGTTGCCATGGGCGCAGAACTGCTTCATGGCTTTCGACTCCTCCGTCTTGTACCCGGAATACTGGACCGACCCCGCCATCGCAAGGTGTCCGTCGGACCCCGGCGGCGATTTTGGTGCAACGTGGGTAAGCGTAGACAGTGACTACGTGGCTCAGATTGAGGAAATCCAGAAGCAGTCGACCCAGTTCGGCGAGAGGGGGCGGGCATGCCTGCACAGCAAGCTGTCCACGCCCATCAGCTACCTTTACAGCGCCTATGCCATCTTGTCCGCATCTCAGCAGGTGGCTTACTACGGCGGGATCATCAACAACACGGCCGTCAACATGCCCATCGGGTCGAGTCCGGCCTGGGGAAATTACTGGAGCGCGAGCGACCTGGTCGCCGTGCATGAAAGCTGCAACTACGACGTGGCCCACCTTATTGCGAACCACGGGGCCGGGCCGGTCTTTGGCCATGACAACATACCCTTGAGTCTGATACCACTCTGGGGCAGGGTTCTCGACGATGACGGGCAAACGCCCATTCCTCAGACCTTCATGCGCCTGAAGGAAGGCGTGGACCGCTTTTTCATCACGGACATCAACAATCCCGCGGCCTCAACGAAGGCCCAGAGCACCATCCCGGTCATGTGGGACGCCTGGAGCAACGGCAGAGCCAATTGGTCCGGCGGGAAGCTCAAGATTGCCGAGAACGGTGCGCTCCGGTTCAACCACGTACCGGGCGGTTCTAACGTCCTCTACATGGACGGTCACGTAGAGTTTGTGAAGTATAACAGCAAATTCCCTGTCACGGTGGACATGCATCCGGACAGCGTTGCCGGTATGCTCATAGGCGGCATGACCCTGCTTGAATGGGAGCTTGGCGTATTCGGCGGCTTCGGCTGACCCAGAGCCGCGTCTCTCGTGAACAGCCTGTATTCGAGACGGTCCGCCCCATGCGGCCCGACACTGCGGGACTTCCCGCTGCGCCGGGCCCTGCGGACCCACTCTCAGGTCGAGGTGGAAAGGAATCGTCAAATGGTGAAATATTGCGGCGTGCTCCTCTTCCTTTGCGGGGCGGGGATGCCTTACGTAACGACAGTAACCCCATTGCCGGGTTGGGACATCTTCGAACCCCTGACGTACGGCAGCGAACATCGCGACCTGCATGTGGATGAGCTGCTGGGACGAGGACTCTGGGACCCCTATCGATACGGCCCCAGCATCATCAGAGAGGATGACGGAACGCTGGATGCCTGGTTCTCGTCCCCCGGCGGCAGGGGCGCCGACGGCGAGCATCAATGGGATTGGATCCGGCACAGGGCTTCAGAAGACGGTGGGAAGACATGGGGTCCGGAAACACTCGTTCTGAAGCCCACTCCGGACAGCCGCGACCGCCAGTCCGTGTGTGACCCCGGGGTAATCCGGTTTGGGGGATACTACTACCTGGGCGTGACAAGCGTCGAGGACCCCGAAGGACACGGAAACGAGGTCTTCGTGGCACGGTCTGAGTCGCCCATTGGGCCGTACAAGAAGTGGAACGGCAAGGGCTGGGGAGGGTCCCCAGTACCGCTGATACCATTCGATGGCCCCTCCAACGTGTGGGGCGCCGGGGAGCCGAGTTTTGTTCTCAAGGACGATACGCTCTTCATCTACTATACACTCTGGAGCGAGACCGACAAGGGAGAGACCATCCTGGAAACGCGTGTCTGCACGGCGCCCGCAACAGGGGAGGACTGGCCCAATCGCTTGCTGCACCACGGCGCCGCTTTTCATCGGCTGACCGAGGAAGGCTATGAGGACTCTGCGGACGTGAAATACCTTCCCGACGCCGGGGTCTTTGTGGCATTGTCGGTCGCGAATCGTATCACGGAGAGAAGCTGCGTAGCCATTCGGGAATCCTGTGACGGCATACACTTCGGCCCACCTCGTATGATCAAGGAGAATATCCGGCCGAAATGTCACAACCTGGGGATCAGCGGAACCGAGTCCGGGCATATCCGGGCGGGCGAACGCGTGTTTCTGGCATACGCGTACGCGGCCCCCGGGGACCAGGGCGTCCACTGGCATACCTACTGGCAGCCGGTGAGCATTTCCTTCGAGGAATAAAGAACCGTCACCTGTTTGATGCTGGCTCCCGCCGCTGCGGTGAGGGCGCGCGACTGGTGACACGTTCTGATGAACGATGGGACGAGTGAAAGGAGCGATGTGATGCGTGTTAATTCGATGAATCGAAGGGAGTTCCTGGTTCGGGCTGGTGCTTGTTTGAGCACCGGCGTTCTGGCTTCGTGGGCTCCCAGCGGGCGTGCTATGGAAAGTGTGAAGCGGCCCAATATAGTCCTCATACTCGTTGATGATATGGGCTGGATAGATTGCACGGTCTATGGCAGTCGCTATTACGAAACGCCGAATATTGAGCGTCTTGCGGATTTCTCGGTGCGTTTTACCGATGCGTATGCGGCCGCGCCTCTATGTACGGCGTCGCGCGCCGCTATCATGACGGGCAAGTACCCCGGTCGGCTTGGTATCACCGGCGCCGACGGACACCTTCCGGGCGGCTCGCACCTGCTTCCTGAGGAGTATACCCTCGGCGAGGCGCTTAGGGACAATGGGTACCGAACCGGTTTCATCGGCAAATGGCACTTGGGGTGCGAAGAAAAGCACTGGCCGGAGCACCACGGATTCGAGGTGAATATCGGAGGTGGTAAGTGGCCCGGGCCTCCGAGCCATTTCTCGCCCTATCACATCAGCAACTTGCCGGATGGCCCGGCAGGCGAGTACCTCACAGACCGTCTCACCGACGAGGCGATTGACTTCATCGACGAAAGTGGCGACCAGCCCTTCTTCTTGGATCTATCGCACTACGCTGTCCATCCCCCTTTCCAGGCGAAAGCGGAATATCAACACTACTTTGAAGGGAAAAAGGACCCACGCGGCGCGCAACACAATGCGGTAATGGCGGCCATGTTGAAGAGCCTCGACGTTAGCGTGGGCCGACTCCTGGACCACCTTGAAGCACGCGGTCTGATGGAAAACACGGCCATTATCTTCACTTCGGACAATGGCGGTGACATGTTCAGCCGTATCACACGGACCGGCGAGTGGCTCGGAGCATGGGCCCCTGAGGGGCGTATGCCCACGAACAACACGCCTTTGCGCCTTGGGAAGGGAAGCACGTATGAGGGAGGCATCCGTGTACCGGCACTGGTGTACTGGCCAGGGGTGGCGGAGCGCGAAGCCGTATCGCACGAAGTCATCAGCGGAATCGACATTTACCCTACGATCCTGGACATGCTCGGCATCGAGCCCAAGCCGGGCCAGGTCATCGACGGTGTTTCCATAGCGCCTGCGCTGAAAGGCGGCAGACTACGGCGCGAGGCCGTCTATGGACACTACCCCCATTCGGTGGTTACGGTTCCGGCCCAGAAGGCGAGTTGGGTGCGCAAGGGCGACTGGAAACTCATTCGGTTCTACGAGCAAGACGAGTACTACCCCGACCGTATAGAACTCTACAATCTGAAAGATGACATTTCAGAGATGCATAACCTGGCGCAGGAGAGACCACGGCGAGCGCGGGAATTGGAGCAAATGCTTGTAAGGCACCTGGAAGAGACAGGGGCGATGGCGCCCGGCTCCGAAGGAGATTAAGTGCTGACCGCAACTGGCTGGCGGCAGACGAAGCTTTGATGTCCCGCACCAAATGTCGTGCCTGGGTCAAAGGTAGAGGAAGGCCAGACTGGGTAGTTCACGTAACCGTTTGGCTTGAATGGGCTTGCAGCGTGAAGGGCTGGCGCGGCCGCTTGCAGCACATGTTGTGCATGTTCAACATGTGCTGCAGAAAAAGTGGCACACAAACTGCCACATCTCGACGATCCAGTTGCCCAACAACGATAACGGCCTGAATTGAGGGGTGTGCAAAGGTAGACGGGCTCCTGTACCATGCCCTTCGCGGGTTGTTGGGCTCATCCAGAGGGGGTAGGGCAGGGAAAGAGTATTCCTCGCGGTTCTGGCGTTGGCGATGTAGTAGTATCGGCCACGCTACAATAGGCAGGTCCAGTCCTTTCAGGTGCCAACCGCACCGGTTCAAGGGGATACTGCCGCCTCATCTGTTGCAACAGTATGTGCAATTTTGCATGTCCCATGCCGCGTGTCAAGACGTTTTCCCCTATTTCCTCAAAAACCATGCTGACAACCGTTAAGAAGCTAGATGCCTTTGAGTTGGCGCTGTCAGCCGCCGCGCGAGAGGATTTCTCGGGGCCTCTTGAGCCTTGCGCAATCCGTCTCCGCGAGGCCGAAACGGCCTGCAGCGAGAAGGACTGCCGCGGTCGGCAAAATGGCCGTCGTCTCGTTGCCGCTGTTGCACGCGAACGCGCTCGTGAAAGTGCCTGAGCCTGGGCTGTAGACGGCCTTGGTGACCATGCTGTCGCCGTCGTCATAGGTGCATAGCGCTCAGCCAGCTCGGCGGCCACGGCCATGGCGGCAGCTTTGGTCAGGCGGTAGCGTTGGTCACACTCGTATACCCAGTATGTGCTGTCCACCTGGGTTGTGCGGGTGATGTTGTCCACGTCGTCAAGGTCGTACTCGAACCTGTCCGCGACGGTTTGGCCGTCTTTGTGCTCGATGTTGGACAGACGGTTCCGGTTGTCGTACGTGTAAACGGTGGTTATGCCGTTGGGGCGGCTGTACTACGTGGCCTGGGCGAGGGCTGTGTAATCGTAATCCCAGACGTTGCTGCCCGGCGCCGTGAGGGTGCTCACCGGGTCGGTGTCGGTATACGTGTAGACCGTGCTGTTCTCATGATAGTTGTTTAGGGTGCGCACGTTCCCCGAGCGGTCGTACGTCTAGTCGAGCGTGCTGTTGTCGTAATCGGTGAGCCGTGTCAACCTGCCTGCGTCGTCGTAGGCTGGCTAACCACGAATTTGGACAAAAGTTGGTCACGATTGGCAAATCAATTCCATCCGCTAAGACCGCATTATCCGTTGCACCGGCCTTTTCTTGTTTTTCTCCCCGCGTAAGGCATCGCGTTGCGGTTTTTGCGTAATAGTGGAAATGGCGCGGAAATTGCTTCCAACTATGTTGTTGAAGTGGGCGTCGCGAACGCTTGCTTAGCCCAGACAGTGCGTTGTGAAGGGAGTACGTGTGGGGCGGGATCTCATCAGATAAGGAGGACCGCTATGGCGCGGCGTATCACAGTTTTGGCGCTTGTAGGACTGCTCGTGTGTGTCTTCAACGCCTCGGCGACGATTGTTGCTTTCGATGACTTCAGCTCGACGGCCGGACTGACGCTTAACGGCTCGGCTACAACCACCGTGACGAGTGACGGCACGGTTCTACGCTTGACGCCTGCCGTTGGGAGCCAGGCCGGCAGCGCTTTCAGTTCCGTCACCATCAACGCAGCTACGTTCAGTTCGTTCTTCGAGTTTCGCATCACCGATCCCGGCGGCACGCTCTTTGACGGAAACACCGAGACGGGAGCCGACGGGCTGGTGTTTGTTGCGCAATCGGTCTCGAGCAGCATCGGCGGCATAGGACAAGGCATCGGCTACGAAGGCATCAACCACAGCGTTGGCGTCGAGTTCGACACATGGCACAATTCCGTCTACAACGATCCCAACTCGAACCATCTGGGCGTCGACGCAAATGGCAACATGGTGTCTCTCACCACGGTCAACGTGGCAACCCGTTTCGATGATGGGAACATATGGTGCGCCTGGATCGACTATGACGGGACAACGCTTGAGGTGCGGGCAAACCAGACAGGTGTGCGCCCGGCAGCAGCGTTACTGAGCCAGAACGTCGACGTCATGTCGATTCTGGGTCAGTCAACCGCTTACGTTGGGTTCACCTCCGGCACGGGCGCGGACTGGGGCAACCACGACATCATCTCGTGGGAGTATCGTGATTCGTTCGATCCGATCGGCGACAACATCATACCTGAACCGGCATCGCTGGTGCTTGTCGGCCTGGGGGTGGGCACGGTGGTGCTGAAGCGGCTTCGGGCTAAAAGATGACGGTTGTCAGTTACCAGTTGTCAGCAAAGGGCGAAGACTGTGAGCTGTCCCCGACCCTGCCTGGTCTAGTGGAGGAGCGAGAACAGGTCCATCTCACTCGCTAAAGTTCTCACCAGCGTCTCTTGCTGATAGCTGCTGACGACCGACAAGAGAACTCTCACTTCCTTTTGTCGAGCACCGCGGGGGCGTCTCCTACCAGTTGGGCTGTTACGTCTTTCACCTCGACGGCGGCCTTGCCTTCGGGTACGTTCGCGCGGATCTCGAGGGCGGCCTTCACTTCCGGCTTCTCCGCGTTGACCGTCAGCCCGTCGACCACAACATCCGTCACGTTGTCGAGGACGACCGCACCGGTGTCACGGGCGACTGACACGTCCTCCTGGTAGTGGATGGCATTGTCGATGATGTGTACGTTTTCACAGGCGCCCGCGTAGATGCCGGCGCTGGGCGGGTTGTAAATGGTGTTGCCATTGATGTTGATCTTGCGCACGAGACGCTGCTCAGCCTGGCCGCCGTTGAAGGCCTTTGCCGACACCTGGATCGCCGCGCCGCGAGGGTCTTTCCCGTAGTACATCGAGTAGCCGACGCCGCGGATGGTGTTGCCGCGAATGGTGATGTCGCTCGGGACGGAACCCTCGGGCCAGTGCGGGTCGTTGCCAACGACGATGGCCAGCGCGCCGACGTGTTCGATGGTGTTGTTCTCGACCACCCCGTGCGACGCTTTCAGCATCATGCCGTGGCGCCGGTGCCAGCGGAACGTGTTGTTGCGGATGACGAATCCCGCGCCGGAACGCGTGACGTTGTAGAGGGTGTCGGCGTTTCGTGAATCGGTCCCCGGCAGGACGTCCTCGACGGGTTCCCCGAAGGTGATCCGCCGGGCGCCGCCAGGCAGGTTCTCGACCTTGGCCGCTTCCACCACGCCACGCATGATCCCTTCGCGCGGGTCGAAGACCTGAAGCGTGTCGCCCTGTTCGATGGCCCCTCCCTGGACGACTTCGACTTCCGTCGGCGAGAGAACCTTGGCGACAATGTTCGGCGGATAGTAGATGTTGACCGAGTCGTCGGCCATGCCCTCGAACATGCAGTTCTCGATGATGGGCCCGCGCAGGTTCTGCTGGCAATGGACGCCATCCGCGTCGGTCGTGAGGAGCCGGTCGCTTCCCGGCAGATAGGTGATGCGCACGTTGCGAAAGAGGGTCGCGTCCGCGCCCACCGCACCCGTCGCCAGGCCTGGGCTCGAGTAAATGGTGCAGTTTTCCACGCTGCATTCCTTGCTGAAAAGGAAGAACACCGCAGCGCCCGCGCCGCCTCGCGCCATGTAAACAAAGCGGTCGCCAGGCTCCATAGACTCGAGCTTGTGGGCCTCGCTCTCAGCGGGATGCATCCGCCACACGCCGTCTCCCAACTCTACCCAATGCGACATGAAGATGAAGTCCGGCGCGCCCGGCTTGAGCTGACGCATGGCGCGGTCGAAGATCATCCCCCATTTGCCATAGGGTTCCGGCGCATCCGCGAAGTACTGCGCATCGAGCGTGGGATAGCCCTTCTGCAGCTTGTAGTTGAAGGCGCCCTTGTCAAGGTCCACCGCGACGATCTTGCCTTGGGTAAACGGCAGGGGGTCGTAGTCGATCGCCACGTCGCGTACCGTCACGTTGTTGCACTGCTTCAGGAAGAAACAGCCTACCCGTGGATTCGTCACGATGAGAAGTGTGTCGGGCCCGTCCCCGCGGACGGTCAGGTCCTTGGCGTTCTCGATGGGCAACGCCGAGCGGTATGGTCCCGTGCCGCCCCCGACAAAGTACTTTGCCTTCCCGAGCACCACCGTCGCGCCCCGCCCTGACCCCTTGGCCGCCTCGATCGCTGCGCGTATCGCCGCGCCGGAATCCTCTTGTACGTCCGGCTTCGCGCCGTAATCATTCACGTTGAACACCGCGCCCTCCGATCTTCCCGGTTCGTCGGCGGCCCACGTCGCCGCGGCCAGTAAGCCTATAAGTGTAACTAGCAAGAGTTGCTTCATGTTTGATGTTGCTCCTCTAAACCTTAATTCTGACGGGGACTCTTTCCGCTCGCATTTACTCGTACGTGTTGCTGACATTGAACTTACATCATCTGCCGAGCGACCTTCAATGATGGTCGGAATAACCAAGAACAGTTGTGGACGGCTGGCTCGAAAACTGAGTATCATCGCGTATCTGGTGGCTGAGCGTCTTGCCGTGGGCTAGGAAGTCATGGAGCTCAAGCGGACTGAGATGCACCCGTACTAGCCTACGTCGCTCAGGCGTTTGAACCCCAGCAGGAAGTGCACGACCAAAAGCAACGCAACGACGTGGTGTCCAAAGACGCAGGAGCTCTTGAGATGG
>CAZBQH010000041.1:0-2932 GCA_964493915.1 uncultured Nitrospiraceae bacterium | reverse complement strand
GAGACCCAGGCTCTGATGGATGTCGAGGTCCCCGAGATGCAAGGTTACCGACTGTACGACGCGCCAGACGGGCGCAAGACTTTAGTGCATCCCGGGTATCACGGCCAGCTGATCATTGGCATGGGGGGTGTAGGCAAGTCCTTCCTGTCCCGCCTGGACCCTCAACAAATCGTGGATACCGACGCTTTGATGCAAGATCACGCCTCTCGGCTGACGGGCACTCGGGTGCAACGGCTGTTCCAGCTGGAAGACGTCATTAGGCAAGCTATGGCCGCGGGCAAAACCGTGGTGACTCCCTCTGTCGAACTGGCCAGATTGTTCACTCCCGCCCTTGTGCTGGGGACCAGCGACGCCGCGGAAATGGCTGCGCGCCAGATGTCTCCGGATCGGGATACCGTAGTGGACCGGGGGTCTCCCGAGGCGGACTCGCTCGCGTTCGAACGATTCTTCACTTATTTGGAGAAACAAGGAATCCCCAGAGGAGCCGCGTTGCTTCTGCCGAAGGGGGCATACCTGCAGGATGTGCTGACCGAGGATCATACCGAGCAGTCTCTGATGGCTCTCCCCGCCCGCCTGGTGTCCGACTACATAGGGACCGCCGAAGGTGCGGACGTCATCGGCACCCTCGCGGAAGCGCTAGAGCATGCAGGGTTCTCCATGGTGGACAATGAAGCGGCCTTCAACCTGACATTGAAGATCGCCGGCAAACCTCTGAACACCGTCGAAAGTCAGACAAGATTCATCGCCGATTCCTCCAAAGCGCTATCCTACCTGATGTATCCGTATATCAGCGGGGTAGACCGGTCCCACGTTACCCGGGAAGCTTTGGAGCACATGCTGGCGGCGCGGTCGTACGATCTGTACCGGAAGCAGCATCCGGAAGCGCAGCATACCCGCGGAACCTGGGGGCGCATCGTCGCCACGGTGAAAAAGTTCATTGGCACCCTTGTGAACTTTGCCGAAGCCGAGAGAAAAGCGCTGGAAACGGCGGTAGATCAGATGATTGTGCGTAAAGACTTCAGTGTCCTGGATGCGGGGCTGGTCCCGGAAGGCGCCAAAGTGGAGATAGACGCCGTACAATCGCTCAACAGTCACCCCGAAGGAGCGCGCGTGGCGCGCGTGTTGAGCTCCGTGCCGGGCATAGCCATCGGAGGGAGCATCGGTTATGCCGCCGCGGGTCTGCGCGTCCTGCGCCCGGCGGATAGCGTACTCCACGATCTGGACACCATTTACGCGAACGAAGCCAGCCGGGAGGCCGCCGTCCTGAAACTGAAAGAAAGCTACCCGGCGGAACAGGTAGTCGAGGCCCAGAAAGGGAACGTGTACGTGCTGCCTCGCCCGGGCCTGGGAATTATCCCGCACGAAACGGACCCCAGACTCGGGTCAGATGAATACAGAGTCGGCGTATCCCTAAGGATTATGGACCTGGCCACTGGAGACGTGGTGGGGAGCTACGAATACTTTCAACACGCCCACACAGGCGACGTAGAAGAAGTCCGTCGGGGCGAGACCGCGTTGCTAATCGACTTTTTGCCGGCGCTGTCAGACCGGCCGGGCATCCAATACGATACCGAGGGTCTCGATGGGATTCGATTCGTCCCGCCAGAGGACGGGCTCGGCGCCAAACTGAAGTACCTACGACTTAAGGACATGGTTGACTATCGCAACCAGCGACGGTTGACGACCCCTCGGACCCTCGAGTTCTCCGAAACCCAGGCTCTGGTGTCGGTGGAAGTCGATGAACAAGGCATGGTGAACCTCGACTTCACGGGGCGGGTGTCTGCCAAGGCCGAGAAGAATTTCAAGAGCGGAGCCTGGGACGTCAACAAGGCGTTGCTCGAGTCGGGGTTCCGCAAGACCGAGATCGACGCGATCAAGCAGTTCGGAGGCGACGGCGACCTGGCTTCCAGGGTTCAACGGGCCCGGGAGTCCGTGCTGCAGGAGCTGAGAATTGAACAACGCGTACCGCCCCCAAGTACGAATGGAATACCAAACGACGTTCTTTCAGTACGCATACTAGCGGGCGGCGTTGAGGTGTTTCGTTCCGGGCCCACAGGCCGATGGATGGTTCTCGCGAGAGAGGCCGCGCCGGTTATATCCGCATTCCCCGGCTCTATAGACACTACCGTAGAGCCAGAGTGGGACGGCATTCAAGGTAGCTACTATCCTGTGAGCCCCGCTGCCGTAGCCCAGGCTTACGCCCAGACCCCCCAAGAGCTAGGTGGTGGGCCCGCCGACTACGAAAATTTCTCCGTGAACAAGGGCCAGGGAACCTACAAGGAATACATGATCCACATGCCTTTCCAGGTTCCGGGACAGCACGCCCGGTTTACCGACCCCAACCTGGCCGGGTGGTTCAGGGTGCGGGAGTACCGGAACACCGGCATCGTCGAGATCATGGAGATCCAGAGCGAGCTGTTCCAGAAGAATAAGGAAGGCTTTGCCGAAGGGCCAGTACGCCTGCCTTTTGCGGGGCCTAGGTATGAGGACGTCACGCCCAGACAAACAGCGTTCCTCAATCTCCTCAGCGACCAGCAGACCTGGGTCCCGGTGTTCACCCAGGCCATAGCCCAATGGGCCAGGACTCAAGGGTTCTCGGAAGTCAGGTTCCCCACCGGGGAGACGGCGGCCAAGGTCGAGGGGCACACGACCGTTGCGACTAGGCTGCAGGAGCTGCATAGGCAGCGGGAAAGAACAGTCGAGGCTCTCGAACACACGTTGGAGAGCCCGGACCGCCAGGCTTTCGGCGAGGACAGGCAGAGATTCGTCGTACTCGCTCCCGGCGAGAGCGTAATGGGCACGGATTACAGGGCGCGGCCTGACGGGTCCTGGGATGTGCTGCCCGAAGGCACAATGGATGTGGTGGATGTAGTTGCCGAATTGCCAGCAGAGGCGGTTCGAGTCGATCCCGCGAGCCGTATGGGGCCCCGTA
>CAZBQH010000040.1:0-8311 GCA_964493915.1 uncultured Nitrospiraceae bacterium | reverse complement strand
CCAGTGGGGCTGGCACCGCGTCACCTTCTATGGGGACCTCCGCGAGCCGGTCTTCGCGTTGGCTGACGCCATGGGCTATACGGTGCGGGAAGAGGCTTGATCCAATGCGCCGCGCGCTTGGCGGCCGGCTGGGACAATTCGGCTCCGGGAGTTTCAATAGCCCTCAGGTCTGCGGCGGAGCAGAGGCTGCGGTTCCGGGGCCAGCGCGAAGTAGTACATGTCGAACATAGAGGACAGTTTCAACACTCGAGGACGAACCTACGGTCTGCTGCTTGTGGAAAAGAGCAACAAAAAAGGGCCGTCTCGAAGCCCAAGAAGCGGTAAGAGACGGCCCGCTATCAAATTGCAGCGAACAATGACTCGAGTTGCAGGATCTAGCGTCGGACTCTCGATATCCTCCGTGCCCCCAAAGTGAGCAAAACCGCCGCCGCGGCGGCCGTGCCGCCAAGAGGCAAGTCTGTGCTGCCTGGATAATCGTTCGGGTCGAGCGGATCTGTTCCCGCAGCCACCTCCTGCCCATCGCTCGCGCTGTCTCCGTCTGTATCGGCATCGAGCGGGTCCGTGCCGTGCGTGTTCACCTCTTCGCCGTCGCTCAGACCATCGCTGTCGGTGTCAGGTTCGGTCGGATCCGTGCCTGCCCCCAGTTCGTCCGCGTCCGTCAATGCATCCGAGTCGGCGTCGCCCGACCCGTCGCTAAGGGACATGTAATGGATCCGCATTTGGCTACTGGCGCAGTCTTCATAGCCAAGTCCCTCGCAAGGTTCGATGCGCAGGACCTTGATTGCTCCTAGGCCGCCAGACCAGGATGCATCGCCCTCGGCGGGCCAAAGGTTCACGGCGTCTGCCATGTCGACAATATACGTTTTTGGACCGGCGTTGGGTGTCACGTTGAAGACGACGCCGCCTAGGTCGTCGTCCTGCATGTGGAAGAAGGCGCCAAAAGGCACGGGATCGTTGCTCGAATGATCCATATCGATGTCGAAGCGCATGTAGTGATGGACGGCGGGATCAATGGCGAGCTGGAGCGGGTAGAACCAGTTGTTCACCCCTGCCGTCCCCACCCATTCGAGGGCGTCCGCAGCATTGTAGAGGTTGCGCACCAGCGGATTGAAGCCTGCGTCTTCGAAGTCGATGACGAGATCCCCATTCGCAGCCGAGACGACGGCGCCTGCATCCCACGTTTCGGCCCAGCCTTGGTTGCCGTTCAGGTCGAAGTTCCACTCGTAGCCAGGCGGATACGGAAGCAAGGCGATCCGGTCGATGTAGACTGTGCCTGACACGCCCTGGTCCCAGGCGGGGATGTCGAAGCGGACGACCGTCACTGTCCCGCTCCATGGGTCGCCCAACTGGCCGCACTTGTCTGCTGTCGTCGCTGCCTGGAGGTCCACCACTGCGCGGTTCATACCGGAGTTCGCCAGCGCGCTCAGTTGGAACCCGTTAGGAATACCGCTTTGCCCCTCTTTCTGAAAGAGGCAGTTGAATTTGAGGGTATTAGCGCCAGAACCCGAGCCTGCAGGTGCGCTCGCGTCTATGGCGATGTCCAGGACAAGGTATCTGTTTGTGTCGGCGTCGATGGTGCAGCCCCACCGGTTGATGAGGAAACTCCCGGTCACGTCGAAGGTAAGCATCCCATTCTCAGCGCGGAAGCTGTTCTTGTCGACGTGGTTCCAGTCTGAGTTCCATCCATCGACAGCCCGGTAATCGCCATCTTCATAGTACCCGTCCGTGTCGAACGTCCAATCCTCGGCCATTGCAGGCAGCGACAGCGCCAGAATTCCAAGGATAGTCAACCATGTCTTGCAGCAATTGTTATGCATATTTCCTTCTCCTTTTTTGTCACTCCAAGGCAATGAGCGCACACAATCTCAGAGAATCGATGCGGACGCGGCATCCCGGCCGCCCCTGAGTTCTGAGCACTTCCGGCGCCTCATCAAGTATCCTACGTAATAAAGGCTGAAGCGCGCCATAACGATCTGGTCGCTGATTAGCACAAAATCGTCACGGGTCTTCTTGCCGCCATTCGAGGACCTTGTTTGAATGGCGGCTGGATTCTTGTCTAGATTGGGGAAGAGCGTATGAATGACTTGCATTGGACGGCGGCAGGTGCGTTCTGGCACGCCTTGATACGGTTATACGGCGGCTGGCATGGATGCAAGGCAAGCCTGGCAAGTGTGGTGAGCTGGCCCCACCTGGGGCGGGCCCGGTCTTGGTCAACCATCGAAAACGGCAGACGAGGAGAGGGATTCCATGGAAAGAATGCAGATCCGATGGTTTTGTATGATGGTTGTCCTCGCGGCATGGGCTTTGCGAGCATGGGCTGCCGTTTTGGGCCCGGTTAACGGCGGATTCGAAAGCGGCAACACCTCGTCGTGGACCGTCTATAATCCCGGGGGCGTACCCGTGTCATGGACTACGACGAGCGACCCTGCCAAGGTCCATTCAGGTGACTATGCAGGCGCGTTGACCGCCTTTGGCACCGGCGGCACGACGCTCATTGTTTACAACGGGGTCAACGTTGCCGGCATCCCCGCTGGCGGGCTGCTCCGGACCCGGGCCCATATCCGGACTGAAGACTTGCGCCTGGAAGATGCCGCGCAGGGATTGCGGTGCGTCGTCGTCTTCTGGAATAGCGCCAGCGAGGTCATCGGCTATCAGTACGTGAACGGCGACTTCGGGGGTTCGCATCCTTACACCCAAGTGGATGTTCTCAGCACGATCCCGGAAGGGGCTGTGCGGGCCGACATCCAATTCAACCTCCGCTCGGCCATTGCGTCCGGGGCCGCCTATTTCGATGATGTGTCCATCGAGACCCTCGATGCGCCCGGCGAGCTGAGTACTGCAACGCCCCTGTGTGAAGTCGCCAAAGACCGCAACGGCACGCCCCGGCTTCATATTAACGGCGTCGCCCGCGTTCCCAGTTTTTTCTTCGGAAACTCCGGCAACCCCGTGGTGTACGACGAGATTGCCCTCGCAGCAGGAGCCGGCGTCGATCTCGTTCAGTTCCCTATCAACCTGCCGTGGGACGGAATGAGCACCGGGATGATGGCGCTCGCGCTCGAGGCTAATCCGGAGGCCTGGTTCTTACCGCGTATCTCGCTGTTTCCTTCACAAGCGTGGCAAGAGGCGCACGCCGACCAGATGTTTGTTGACGAACTCGGCGAGCAGCCGCCCTACGCCGCGGGGCCGTCTCTCGCGTCTGATTTGTTCATCCAGGAGTGCAAAGAGCAGATCGAGACGTTCATCCGCTATCTGCATAACACGCCGTACCGCGAGCGCGTGATCGGCTATCATCTTGCGTACCTGTCGGGCGGCGAGTGGTTCTATCCGGAGATCGCTTACAGTTTCTGGGACTACAGCGAGGTGAATCGCCAACGCTTCATCCAATGGCTTCAGGACCGCTATGCCACGATCGAAGCGCTCAATACCGCATGGCGGACTGCCTACACCGCCTTTTCCGAGATTGCGCTTCCCACAGCCGCAGATTGGGACCAGGGCGATGATGGCCTGTTTCGGGACCCGGCCCAGCAGCAGGCCGTGCCTGACTACGCCGAATATCACAACAACCTGGTCACGGACCGCATGGCGGAGTTGGCGGCGCACGTCAAGAATCTGACCGCCGACAGGTCCCTCGTGGCTTTTTTCTACGGCTACCAGAACGAGCTCATCAACAACGGGTGGACCCGGGGCATCGCGCATTCGGGGCATCTCGCGCTCCGTCGGCTGCTCGACTCGCCCGACATCGATCTCCTCTGTAGTCCCGTGTCGTACTACGACCGGGATGTTGGGGGGCCTTGTAACATGATGTCCCTGGTCGACTCAGTGACGTTGGCGGGTAAGCTTTACCTCCAGGAGGATGACTCGAACACTTACGTAATCGACCCCGGGGGCAATCCGGACAATTGGAATCCGTGGTACTCGACGGAGTGGGACACGGCCCAGTGTCTGCGGCGCAATTACGGCAATGTCCTTGCCCACAACCAGGCAATGTGGTGGATGGACCTGTGGGCCGACGGACGCTACAACGCGGCCCCCATCTGGGCTAATAACGCCCTCCTGGTGCAGACCTATGCTGACAGTCTTGCCGCCGCCCAGGCCGCCGCACCCGCCGTGGCCTTGATTTACGATGACGCAATCTATTACTGGCTCCGGTCGGGCTGCCACGACCTGACCCGCTCTAATGCCTACGAACAACGCAGCGTGTTCCAGGAAGCAGGCGTGCAAGCGGGCTATTACCATATTGACGATCTGGCGGAGATTCCCTCGAGCATCAGGTTGTACCTCTTCGTGAACACATTCCGGATGACTGCGGAGCAACGGGCTCTCGTCGAGGGCATGAAAAGCGGCGGGCGCACGCTCGTATGGCTGTACGCCCCTGGGTACGTGACAGAGACAGGCCTGTCTGTGGATGCTATGCAAACGTTGACCGGCTTCCCGCTCCTGCGGTGCGCGGCCTCGATTAACCCGGCGATCACGGTCGCGACGACGACGTCAGCCGTGACGCAAGGGCTCGCGGGCCACGCTTTTGGGGCCGCGGCCAACATCGCCCCGTCGTTTTACGGCGACGCTGAGGCGGGCGCTTTCTCCACGCTGGGCACGTACGACGCTACGGGAGAACCCGGCCTGGTGCTCCGGGAATACGACGAATGGAACGCCATGTTTTGCGGCGCGCCGCGCTTGTCGGTCCCGGTCCTACGGAGCCTCGCGCGCTATGCCGGCGTCAGCCTGCTTGTTGACGGAGACAGCCTCGACACGGAGGATGCGGTGCAATACAACGGACGATACCTGTACGTGTATGCCCGAGGCCGCGGGGGCGTGCGGTGTTTTCAGATTCCTGGCGAGAAAGTGCCAAACGGCGGTTTTGAGAAATACACGGGCGCAATGCCGGCATCGGGGTTCGGTTACTGGGCGAGTCCTTGGTACGGTACGCTTCCTCCATGCACCGTCGCTTCCGGTCTTGCGCACTCGGGCGCCAACGCATGCCAGACCGGAGTTTTTACAAGTGCGCCAGACCAGTACTCCGAACCGCTTGGCATTGCGCTTCAGGCTACCCAGGGCATGGTTTACCACGTGTCCGGGGCGGTCTATGCAGAGGGACTTAATGTGTCCGAAGCGGGGCCGGACAACTACATCTACCTCGTGTTTCAGCCGCACGAATGGAGCACGCAATCCTATGCCTTCACGATAGCCAATGGTTCCAGTGCGTCGTTGCCTGAACAGACCTGGGTTCCCTTCTCCGGGACCTTCTCTTTCTCGAACGCTGCTGCGGAGCATCCGGACGAACTGCGAGTTGTCTTGAAAGTGTATGGACCCTATTCCGCAACGAACTTGCTGTTCGACGACATCTCCGTGCGGGAAGAGGGGACCGAGCCTGTGACGGTCGTGGATGTGACCGAGGGCCAGACCGTTGTGGAGCAGGCAACCGGGTGGACCGCGGATTTTGCCCAAAACCAACAGCGGATCTTCCGTCTCGTCGGTCCGCCGCCTAAAGTCACATCAGCCGAGGCCCGGGATGCGACGACCGTTCGCGTCGTCTATAGTCAACCGATGAGCGACAACGACGCACTCGTAGATCCGGCCTCTTACGAGTTTGAGGGCGGCGGCGCGCCGTTAGAGGCGGGAACTGTCGTGCGCGTGGATGAGAGGGCCGTTGATATCTTCACGAACGAGATGACGCAGGACGCCGCCTACAGTGTTTGCGCCGGCGCGGGCATAGTTGATCTCGAAGGGCGCGGATTGGACCCTGCGGCCAACTGCGCTGAGTTTGCCGGCATCGGCGATCCTCCGGCTGCTCCTGTCGTTACCTCGTATGGGGGCGCGGATTTCACAGTAGGAATCACGCCTTTCCCCATTGAGGGGACGTGCCCAACCGACGCCGTAGTGCTGTATATGAACGGTGTATCGCAAAGCCACACTCCGGGGCAGGGCGCATGGCAGGCGGATGCGGCCCTGGACGCGGGCGCCAACACGCTTGTTTTTACCGTGGCCGACGCCGCCGGCAATCAGAGCGCGCCCACGTCAGTGACTGTGACTTACGACCCACAGCACGACAGCGACGCCGACGGCATTCCTGACGCTGTCGAGACGGTCGGCGACGCCGACCAGGATGGCATTCCGAATTACCTTGACGATGATTCAGACGGCGACGGGCTGCTCGATGCGTTTGAGTGGGATATGGGCAGCGACCCGTATGACGCGGCTGCCCCGACCCTTCTTCCGGTGGACGTTGTCCCCGTCGCCGCCATCGTGCTCATAGGGGCGGGAATCGCTTCGCTTGGCAAGTCGGGTTGATGCCGGGCCGGCTTGGCGCAAACGACACGGTCATCTTAATGCCGATTCACCCGGAGTTGCGCAGAAACCGGGCGTTGACTCACGTGTTGGGCGCTGTTAACCTCTTGTCTTCGTACCGCTGCTTTCGACGTGAACGACGGCGCTCGCCGGTTCAAACCCCTCCGCTCTCGCTGAGACGGTGATCGCGCCGGCGGTGCGCCCGGCCTGGACGATGGTAAGGCACCTGCCGCGGCGCGTTTCCCGCCGGCATCCCTTGTAACTGCTGGGGTCGGATAGGTCGCCATTGTCGACGCCGACGACGGCGCCTGGCCCGCTCACCTCGAAATGGACAAGGGTCTCGGCGTCAGGCACGCGGATACCCTGCGCATCCACCACCAATGCTACGACATGGGCGACGTCTTGGCCGTCGGCTGCGAGCGTGGTGCGGTCGCATTCGAGGACGAGACGGGCGGGCGGTCCGGCGGTTCTAAGCTCGTAGGAGCAGAGCGTCTCGCCGTCTCGTTTGCCCCTGACTTCGAGGGTCCCGGGTTCGTAAGGTACGTCCCAGGTAGGCATGCCATAAGCAGCATCTGCGAGCCTTTTCTCGCCGAAAGCCTCCCCGTTCAGCGTCAGCTCGACAACGGGACAGTTCGTAAAAGCGGCGACTTTCAGGGTCTTCCCGGGCTCAGACCAATTCCAATGGGATACCATGTGTGTCCAGTCCCAGTATTTGTGGGTGGGCTTATCTTTAGGCGTATCATCGATCACCACAGTGTGGACCATGGGTTTTTCGGCAAACAGGCTCTTGAAAAAATACGCGTAGTCCTTCGGGAAGCCGGCCGTGTCGATAAGACCGACAGGCCAACCTTTCGTGGGCCACCCGGGAGACTCGCCGAGATAATCGTAACCTGCCCAGACGAACTGGCCGGCCACGTATTCAGGAATGTGCAGCCAAGAGTCGTCGCGTACGTAGTGATCGAGCTTTGCCGGGTCAGGTCCTTCGAAGGAAAACGCATAGTACGGCGCGTGCTCACTTTCGAGCAGGACCATCTCGGGATGCTCGCGGTGGTCTTTTTCATACAGTTCGGACTGGTAATTGAGGCTTACAACATCCATGACATCGGCCATGGGCGACAAAGCGTAGCCGGGCTGGCGCTGGGGATGCAGGGCGCAGGTGACCAGCCGGCTCGGTTCGAGATGATGCACGAAGTTCACCATAGCCTCGAGCGTTTTGGCGCCGTCGGCGTGGAACTGCTCGGGAACGACCTCGTTGCCTACGCTCCACAGGATGACGCTCGGGTGGTTGCGGTCGCGTTCGATGAAGCGTTGCAGGTCGCCGCGCCAGCGGTCGCCCCACGGCGTGAAGCCGGGCCATTTGTCGTAGGCCTCGTCGATGAGGACGACGCCCATGCGGTCGCACAGGTCGAGCAGTTGCGGGGTGTGTGGATTATGGCTGAGCCGGACGGCGTTGAAGCCCAAGCTTTTGAGGATCGAGAGACGCCGCTCAATGGCGCGATCGGGCACGGCGGCGCCAAGCGCACCGGCGTCGTGATGGATGCACACGCCCCGTAGAGGGACCTTCCTGCCGTTGAGCAGGAAGCCGTGGTTCGGGTCGAAACGCACGGTGCGGATGCCGAAAGGCGTCTCGTAGCGGTCGGCTGGCCGGTCTGCCTCGCGCACCTCGCTAACCGCGCGATAGAGCTGCGGGCTTTCGATTGACCACAAGGCAGGGTTAGGGACGTCCCACTTCTGTGCGACGTCTACTTGTCCCAATGGCGGCGCCGTTGCAGAAGACGCCGCTTCCGCGACAGTATGGCCCTCGGGATCAACGATCCGCGTATGCACTGAGCACGTACGCTCCTTGGCAGACTCGTTACGCAGCGTGGTGCGCAGGCGGACCACGGCGGACGTCTCCGTGATTTCCGGCGTCGTCACATAGGTTCCCCAGTGGGCGACGTGGAGCGAGTCCGTAACCGTGAGCCAGACGTGCCGGAAGATGCCGCAGCCCGTGTACCAGCGGCTGTAAGGCTGGCACGTATTGTCG
>CAZBQH010000039.1:0-2542 GCA_964493915.1 uncultured Nitrospiraceae bacterium | reverse complement strand
GCCGACACGAATCCGCTGGCCGTCCACAATCTTCTTGCGGTCGACGACCCCGACAATAGTCCCTGCCAGATCGTATTCGCCATCATGGTACATCTCGCGCAGCTCAGCTATCTCGCCTCCAATCAACGCACAACCCGCGTAGCGGCAACCCGCCGTCAGACCGCGCACAATCTGCACCACCACGTCCGGATCGACCTTGCCAATGCCAAGGTAGTCGAGAAAAAACAGCGGACGCGCCCCCTGAACCAGAATATCATTCACGCAATGCGAGACAATGTCGATGCCAACCGTGTCGTGGATCCCGGTCATAAAGGCCAATTTCAGTTTTGTGCCCACACTGTCCACGCTGGATACCAGAACCGGCTGCTCCATGTTGGCTATGTCAAAGTTATACATGGCACCAAAGGTGCCAATGTCGCACAACACGTTGTCGTCGTAAGTGCGCCGCACGAGACCCTTAATCGTCCGAAGGGCCTCCGTTGCCGCATCGATGTCCACGCCGGCATCGCGGTAGCTGAGACTCAGTCGCTGCTCCTGCATACTGGGACCCTCTTGCATCTTGTGTTGTTTAAAAAGCCGCGAGCGGCGACGTCTGCTCCGACGGGAAGGACCGCTCGATTTGAAAATACGCCAGCCACGTCTATAAGTCAAATGAAATGTTATAATGCTGCTAATAAGGAATACTTATCATGAAAATCGACACCATGCGTTGTTTCTGCGCCGTCATCGAGGAGCAGAGTTTCCGCGCGGCCGCCAACCGTCTGCACCGCTCCCAACCGGCCATCAGCCAGCAGATCAAGACCCTCGAACGGGAAGTGGGCCATACGCTGCTCGAACGCCGAGGTTGCCGGCCCACTCCCGCCGGCCATCTGCTTTACGGTCGGGCGCGCAAGATCTTGAACGAGGCCGAGAGCCTCGCCCGCGAGGTAGCCGATTACGACGAGGCGCAGGCGATGGCGTTGCGTGTTGGGACCAGCGACACCACGGCGCTGTACATCCTGCCGCCGGTCATCGGCGCCTTCTCTCGAGCAATGCCCCAGACCCGCCTCGTCCTGGTGAACCGTCCTTCAGCAGCCATCGCAGACCAAGTCAGGCTCGGGGAACTCGACCTCGGCATCGTCACATTGCCTGTCGCGCGCGAAGAGCTCGAGGAACGGGACCTCTTCGAGCAAGAGCTGATCCTTACCTTGCCCCGTCTGCACCCGCTTGCCTCGCGCAAACACGTCGAACTCGCCGAACTCCGCGACGAACCCATGCTGCTCCTCGACGATACGACCCGCACCGGCCATCTCCTCAGGGCATACCTGCACGAGGCCGGTTACGAGCCGCTTGTCGTGCTGGACACCGGCAGCTTCGAGGTGATCAAGCGCTACGTCGGCGAGGGGATCGGCATCTCCTTTCTTCCGCGCGTTGCTGTTACGCGCAAAGATCGCAACATTGCTACAGCGGCTGTTGACGGACTTCCCAGCATCCACATCGGGGCGATCTGGCGCCGCGGTGCTTATCGATCTCGGGCTGAACGCACTTTCCTAAATCTCGTCGCCCAAGAAAAGGCGAGAAGACGGACCAACTTGCGCGACAACGAGCGAACGGGCTAACGGGTCCCGCCAACGGGCAGCACGTGGCGCGAAACGCCTTCCACGCGCATAGCACTTAGGTCATGGTCTAGAAGTCCCCCGCACGCTAAAGAATCTGCCCAGTCTGCCGATAATTCAAATCGGCAACAAAAACCAAAAAGGGGAGACGGCCGGAGAATCCCGGACCATGGTCAGTTTAGATGGCCTAGGGCCTGTTAAAGAACCCACGGTGCCCAATCAGGCACAAAGCCGTGACAAAAGGGAGCACGAGAACCGCGTCGGATCTCCCCAAGACAGCGTCGAGGTGAGTACAGAAGCCCAAGCGGCGGCCGGGAACGCGCGTCTTACGCAGCAAGCCGCCCTCGTTGCTCTAGCGCAGACTGATCGCGTCGCGGCTGCAAAAGCCAGAATCGAGAGCGGTCACTATAAGCGCGACGAAGTGGTGTCCCAGGTTGCAGCGCGGATCTCGAGCTGCTTTCCCGAAACGTGAGCCGTCTGCTCACGCCCGTCTGCTTGCTCCCGCGCCCGTCGCCTCGGTTGCAGCATTTGCCTTCCGCCAAACGAAGGCGTTACACCCAATTGACGCCGTGCGCTCTGCGACTGGGCGACATCGACGGTTATGTCCCTTTTACCATGTGCTGTTTGTTGCAAATTATCGTGTTTTAAGATAGCTACGTCTTGTACCTAGAACTCCCTTTTCAACTTTATACACGTCTTGAATGTAGTTTTTATTGTTTTTCTTTCCATTTAGGCTTGCTTAGGCCCTATTCGCATATCTTGTACTTTTCATTGACTGACAGCCTTTTGTGTGCTAGACTCTTTTCCGGGATGCGGGCGTCTAGGGGGGCCGGTAGTGGCAAAGTGAGGGGGCAGCTCTCGCATAAGGAGGACAGCGTATGGGAAGGACACGGAAGTACTTCAGTATGTTGGCGGCTGCATCAATCCTCGCGCTGCTGTGTCAAGGC
>CAZBQH010000038.1:0-28940 GCA_964493915.1 uncultured Nitrospiraceae bacterium | reverse complement strand
GGCCACGATGCCGCACAGAATGAACAGGACTCCCCGCCTAACCACCGCCGTGGTCGTCAAGACCATATACTTCGCCAATCCGCACATGCAGCATGTCACCTATGGGGACCACTTCCCCTTTTGCCAAACGTACGTTGTTAACCCGTAGTTCGGTCATCTCGCCTGCCTGTTTGTCAAGGGTCACAATGGAGCCGGGGTGCAACTCGAGGATCTCGCGCACGAGCATTTTGCACCGGCCCAGTTCGGCCGAGAGCGAGACTGTTATCTCCCGGAGATCGGCCAGGTCGAGGTGTTTTGCCGGTGGCTGGTCCGTGTCGGACACCTCGGCGAATTCGGGCGTTTCAGGCTGACCTTCCGTCGGGCTCATAGCTGATCCTGCACGGCATAGCGCGTATGGAAAACGGCCGTCACCCGGATGTTCGGATCACTATAGCCGAGAATGCGGTCGAGCAACGTATTGGCCTCCTGTCTGGCCTGTTTTTCTATGCTTTCTTTTACCAGTGGGTCGTCCAGTTCCTTCCGCGTTTTGAAGCTATGCAGACGCTCAAGCATGCTGTGAAATCGCGCACGGTACTTCTCGACCAGGCTCGCCGTAGCCGCATTGGCACACTCGAGGGAGACATCATATACGAGCCAGGAAGCGGGCACGTTTTTGTCTTCCATGATAACGTTCACATAGCCGTCATCGAAATCCACCGTCACAGCTTCAGGGGAGATTGTATCGGGATGAACGGTGGCCGCGGCCTCGCTCTCGGTCTCGCTCAACATGGGCAGTAAGAAGAGCTTGAACACGACCGCCGCCAGAATCACACCGCCCATGACGATGCCGGCAGCTACGCCAAACATCCGCAGAAACTTGCCAGCGCCTGGTTTTGTCTCGTCTTCGACCTGCTCCTCATTTGCCATGTCTTGCACCTTTCGTCCTACATGTCAGGCAATACCTGGTAATACGGCCCCCTAGGAGGGTGCTGTCTGCATCGTTGGTATGCTGCCGCCCAGCTTCTCCAGTTCCTCCTGCGTCAGTTCCCCGCGAACATAAATCTCGACGCGGCGGTTGGCTTGCCTACCCTCCGGAGTCGCATTGTCGGCAACGGGTGCATAGGGCCCCTTTGCGATGATCTCGCATCGTTCAGGCGCCACGGCGCCCCGCTCGACAAGCACGCTCTGCACGCTCTTTGCGCGGGCATAGCTTAAGTCCAGGTTGTCGGCAAACTGCGCAGAGCTGCGTAACGGCCGGCTGTCCGTATGGCCCCGCACTTCGACCACCGCTGACGGAACGTCGGCCAAAACATCGGATACATCGCCCAAAAGCGGGAACGCCGCCGGCCGCAACTCTGCCCGCGCAGAATCAAAAAGCACATGACTCGGCAGGCTAATCTTCAAACCACCCGCCTCATCGAACTCCATGCTAATATCTTTTGCTTTGCCTTGCACCTGCAAGCGCCAGCGCAATTCGCGGGCCATACGCTCGACACTCCGGGGCGTACGCGCTGTTGGCCGGGGGACCGCCATTCTTAGCTCGATCAGGCTGCTATCGCTTTTGAGCACACCCAGAGCGCCGCGAAGCGAGCTCATTGCCTTCTGAAACTCCTCCTCGCTAACCGACGAAAACGAGAGCAACAACACAAAAAAGGTCAGCAAAAGCGACATCATGTCGCCGTAGGTAACGACCCATCCCGGAGCGCCTCTGGCCTCTTCTTGGCGCCTCTTACTACGCTGCTGCACCATTTACTTTCTCGTCACAATTTGCTCGCGCAGGCTCGGCGAGATGAACGCCTTCAGCTTCTGCTCGACAATTCGCGGGTTGTCACCAGACTGGATGGACAAAATGCCCTCGATGATAATCTCTTTCGACAACAATTCGTTTGCTGTTCGGACCTTCAGCTTGCCCGCCGCTGGTAGGAAGAACACGTTGGCAAGAATGGCGCCGTACAAAGTGGTGATCAAGGCAACCGCCATACCTTCGCCGATCTTTGACGGATCGTCCATCTGAGCCAGCATTTGCACCAGCCCGATGAGCGTCCCAATCATGCCGAAGGCCGGCGCAAACGTCCCCATGGTAAGGAGCACCGACTGCCCCATAGCGTGCCGGTCTTCCATGAAAGCAAGTTCGGTAGTAAGGATATCTTTAATGAGTTCGGGCGCCGTTCCGTCGATAGCGAGTTGGACGCTCTTTTCGAGAAAGGAGTCGCCTGCCTCGCTCGCGTGGCTCTCGAGAGCGAGGATACCCTCGCGCCGGGCGATCACCGCAAAGGCCACCAGCTTCTCAATCAAGGTGTCCGGAGTGTTCTCTTTGTGAAAGAATGCATTTCTGAGCGTATTGAATACGCTCAGCACGTCGCCCAACGGATAGTTGATAAGCGTCGAAGCAAAGGTCCCCCCGAGCACAATGACCACAGACGGCAGGCTGAAAAAGACTTGGGCGCTTCCGCCCATCAGAATCGCGACAATCATAAGGCCAAAGCCCGAGACAAACCCTATGATGGTTGCTATGTCCATGTGCCCGTTACGTTACCCTGCGTGCGGCTGAGAAGCTGAATCCCCGATGCCGTTATTCTAACACCGTCAATATGATCCCACAAATCAAGAGAAACTCATGCCGCCCCGCCCACTGACAGGTTCGACGCACCTCATACCGTTCTCAGGCGGGCCCTGGATCCCCCAACCCCCAGGGCCCTCGCCTGGCTTGCATTAGAAAGCTTCTTTACCTCACAAGGTTCACAGTTTCCTGAAGCAGCGTATCTGCCGTTGTGATGGTACGCGCGTTAGCCTGGAATCCGCGCTGCGTAACAATAAGGTTGCTGAACTCCGTGCCCAGATCGACATTTGATCCCTCGAGGGCGCCCCCAGAAACATCGCCGCGCCCACCCGTATTCGGTTTTCCGATTTGGGGCGTGCCGGATGCGAGCGTGTCGCGAAACATGTTGTCGCCGACCCGTACAAGCCCGCCCACGTTGGCGAAGTTGCCCAGAGCCACCTGTCCAATCACACGGGTAAGGCCATTGGTAAACACGCCGTTCACGACCCCGCCGCGGCCGATGTTGAAACTCGACAACACGCCGCGGGGGTACCCGTTCTGCGACGAAACCGTGACGTCGCTGTCGTCGTCGAGCTGCGACACGCTGCTGAAATCGAAATCGAACACGAATGGCGAAATCGGGACTTCCGGCAGCCCGGGGTCAAAGTCTATCGAGACCGTCGAGGACGATACGCTAGATACAGCGCCGCTCTCATCAAAAAGGATCGTCCCTGTGCCCACTGTCCCGCCGTCAAAGGTGGCGGTCCATGTCCACTCGTTCGCATTTGTGGTCTTCTCGTAATCAACGTCCACCAGGCGCTCGATGCCAAGCGAATCATAGACATGTATGCTGCGCTGAAGAACCGTGCCGACGGGCGCCGTCGCATCAAGATTGCCGATCAAAGTGACGCGCGTCGTCGGCTGAACGATGGACACCCCTCCCACAGGAACAACAAGATCCCCTAGAAAGGCGCTGCTGCTGATGATCCCGTCTGCGTCGGCCGTGTACCCCTGGACGCGCATCCCCGTTCCAGGATCTATCAGGACCCCTTCCGAGTTGAGCTGAAAGCTGCCGTCCCGCGTGTAATACTGGCTCGTTCCATCGCTGAGAACGAACAGACCCTCGCCTTGGATGGCCATGTCTGAAGCAATGCCCGTCGTCACAAGCGACCCCTGGCTGTGGTTGACGTCGATGCTCGCAAGGCGCACCCCCAGACCCACCTGTTGCGCGTTGGAGCCCCCAAACGAATCCGACGGTCCGCGCGCCCCCTCAAGAGTCTGTGAATACAAATCCTGAAACAGTACCCGCGCCCCACGGTAACCGGTGGTGTTAACGTTGGCGATATTGGTCGCTACCACGTCAATCCGGCGCTGGTGTACTTGAAGTCCCGTAACGCCCGTGTAAATTGCAGTACCCATTTAAAAACCTCTCCTATTTCTGGGGCCGCTTCCGTCGTTCCACGGCCCTCCGGCTTCCCCAAGAAGGGGTCCAGCCCGCGAGTTCCTTTCCCAAACGGCGCGGGAGGCTGCTTCGCCACCACAACCGCGCTGTCTATTTGCGTGAATACATGGTCCTCGGCGTCGCTCCCGTCGAGTGCCGTTATGACGGTCCGGCGGGGCACGCTGACCACAAAGGCCAGTCTGTCCATGAGGAGCAAAGCCTCCCGAGCGCCTTTCGCGGCCGCCGCATCGACGGCCCGCTCCAAACGCGTCTGATCAACCTGGCTAAGGAAGACCCCCCGGCTCTCGAGACGTCGCTTCGCATGTATCGAGAAAGCGAGTTTCCTTTCCGTCCCTTTCACGGCACGTTCCAACGCTGCCCCAAAACCCGCCCTCGATGCTCTGGGTCGGATCGCGGCGGCGCCAAAAACGCACGGTGTCATGCCGGCTGTTTCGAGGGATATGCGCTCAATCACTGGGATTCTCCCCGATGGCAACCACGCCGGCGAGAGGCACGGTCTGCTCTCCCACATGCAGATACGCCGCGTCCCTATCGAACTGGATGGCGCTGACCACGCCCTCAACCGGATTGCCCTCGATGTCGACCCCGGCAATGTACCGCCCAAGCAGCGCGCCGGCCGAGGTAGTCGAGATCTGACTCAATTCGTCGGCCAGTCCATCAACTGTGTCATTCAGCGCCGTCATTTGCTCCAGCGCTGAGAACTGGGCAAGTTGCGCAATCATCTCTGTATTGTCCATCGGGGTCATCGGATCCTGGTTTCGCATCTCCTCGACAAGCAGCAGCAGAAACTCGTCGCGTCCCAACGTGCTGCCGGCCACACGCTGCGAAGACAAGTCTGTTCCGGCGCCGGTCCCAGCGCTGCTCTTGACCGCCTCGTGCGGCCTGCCCAAACGGCCAAGGATGTTTGCCCTTGCAAGAGCGGTGACTTCCTTGGCCGCCTTCACCCGCTCCGCGGGCGTCGGGCTTAGCGCGCCGGTATGGTTGGCCCGATACAACATATACGCATTCATCGGTTCATTCTCCTTGCTATGCGAAAAGATTGAGATGGCCCTCGCCCAAGTTGCTTCTTTCCAAGCCGCGCCCTTTCATAGGGCTGTCATGCATGGTCCCATGGGCTTGAGCCGCCGGTCGAGCTGAGTTTGGAAACGGCGCATCCCGGCCCTGCCCCCCGCCGGATGCAGCGTCGAAGGGCGCTTCAGAAGAGACAGTCACCTGCGACACCTCGACGCCGCTCCGCGTCAGGAGATTCTGCAAAGCGCCGAGATGGTCAATAAGCGCCTTGCGGGCGTTCTCATGGTGGGCAAAAAGCCGCACGACAACTGACTGCTCTCGAGAAGACACCTCGATACGGACATCGCCCAACCAGTCAGGTTTCAGGCGGACACGCATCGTCTGGCGCCCCTTTGCGAGAAGGTAATGCACGCCTTTCAGTACGCCCTGCACCACGCCCCCAAATACCGGCTGCGGGCCGCTGCCTTCGGCTGAACCGGACTGGAAAACGGCAGGCCCCGCGTTTACCAGCACGGCTTCCTCGGGACCGGCGCCCTCGGCCCGGCTTTCTCCGCCCAGCGCATCAGCAACCATCGTTGCGTTTGCCGCCCCAGTCACAGTCTCTTCCGGAACCGCCTTCGCATGCGCCGCACCTACCGAAACGCTCACGGACGCGCCTCGCGCCGCGTTCGAGTCCAATGATGAGGCCCCGGCCCTGCCTCCATCCGTAGACCCTGGGGCGCGTGGACTAAGACGCCCTTCCGCAATTCCTGACTTTGTTTCCGCAACCAAAGGCGCTGCGGCTTTTGCGTTCCGCCCCTCGGTTTTCCCTTGAGACTCTCGTTCCAGCGTTCCTGGGGCATCCTCAGGCAATGCCGCTTGTGACGGGGGGGCAGGGCGGTCCAGTCCTCCCGTGCTTTCGGCAGACGCCGTTTCCTTGCCGAAACTCGGGGAAACCGCCTCGGCCGACTGGCCCGGCTGTGCTGCATCAAGGACCAAGCTCACCCTTTCCCCCGGGATCGATCCAGGGCCTTCGCCAGGAGGAACCGCCCTCCCCGACAGCCATGCCCGCAGCGGCAGATTCGGCAACCCGTCTCGCGCCGACGCCACCCAGGTCCATGGCTCAATAGCAGCACCATCAGTTCGCTGAGTCTTTGCCGTTCCACCGCCAAGAGAAACGACCCCTCGCCCTGCTGTACCCGTTGCAGGTTGAGGAACGCTGTCGCTCTCTTCACCCGTCAAAAGCTCAGCAATGGCCTTGGGCCCGGCGCTACCATTGAGTCGCACCGTCTGCACCTGCACGGCATCCGCAGCTCCGGCCTTCACGAGTCTCCCAGTACGTCCCGCTGTGTCCTCGCCCGGATGCGCAGCGGCGCCGCCCGGTCTCCCCGAAACCGACTGAGACGTGAGTCTGAGCGGCGCTGGACATTCGCCTGCCCCTCCCGTCTTCGGCACAGACCCGCCTTTTGCCTTGCTCTCGATAAGGCCGGCCGCGGCCGCCTGGTCCATCGTGGGCTCTGCCGGGCTGCCCGTTTCGCCGCTGACAGAAACTCCCCCTTGTTGGACCGTCGCGGCGCCGGAAGACGCTGCTGTTTGGCTGTCGAAGAAAGCCAGCAGAAATGCGAAAAGGCTTGGTCTATCCGCAGGCTCCGCCTCCGATGTTCCCTCCTGCGGGGAGCAAACGCAGGCCCTGCAAATCTCCGGCAGTTGAATCGCTTGCATGGTTCATCATCACCTCCTTCCTACGGATTGACAGATAGCCCCTGTCTGTTGCACACACCACAAAAGAGCGTCGAGAAAAGAAACAATCACTTTGCAGTAGAAACGGGCCGTTCTTTGGCGAAATGGGGAAGCAGCCTCCAAGGTCTGGCCGCTCGAAAGACGAATAGGATTCAGAAAGAGATGGGCTGCAATTCCCCTTGCGGGTACACCATGCGGAATTCCTCGGCGCTACGAGTTCGCCCGCTGGACATCCAGGATCTGCGCAGCGCGATCCGGCGAAACATTGTCGAGGATCTTGCCGCGTACTCGGGGTTCTATCTGCGTAAGTACAGCCGCAGCGAGTTCAGGTGGGAATTCCTCGAGAGTCTTGGCCGCTGTCTTGGGGCTCATGTTCTCGAGCGATTGGGCGGCCTCCCGGTTTCTCTCGGCTTGAACCGTGTCACGTGCCGCCACCGCTGCTTCGAGTTCCTTCAACAGTTCCTCAATCTCCGTCCGCTCCTCTTCGAGATCGCGCATCATCAACTGGACACGTTCTTCCTTCTGCTCGACCTGCTTCTCGCGCCTGTCGAGCTCCTTCTCTCGTTGCTTGAGAGCCTCGGCAATAGGACCCACATCGTCCGGGGCTGCTGCCGGGACGGGGGGCGGGGCGGCAGTTTGCTGTTCTATCAAACGATGAAGCGCCTCTCGGTTCAAATTGCCCGTAAACGCGAGGGCACCCACGAGCGCCCCGACGAATGAAACCGCGGCAAGGACCATGTACATAATGAATCTCATGGCCGGCCCTCAACGCCTGCCAAGGCCGCCTTCATGGCTGCAACGTCGTCGAGAAGCCTCTGCTCCTCCTTCGCCCGCTCCGTGCGCAGCATTTCCTGATGGTGCTCTTTCAGGCGTTCGATCATCTTCTTACGTTTGACGGCCTCTTCCAACTCCGCACGCCTGGCTCTCTCCTCTCCCGTAAGCTCCAGGATGAGAGCATCTTTTTCGACGGCCAAGCGCGCAAGGTGTTGCTCAAACTGATAGAACCGCAGCACATCGCTCGCATCGAAGGCGCCCGACATCATGCGTTGCGCATCCCCAAGCATCGCTCGCTGCCGCGCCACAATCTCGTCCCGCTCCCTTCGTGCACGTCCCAACCGGCGCATCGTCTGCGCCAGCGCCAGCGCTTTGACTTCCTCCTCCCGCCGGCGCACCCGCAGGAGCGTTTTATAGCGGAATGTCTTCTTGTCAGCCACGGCGAAGCTGCCCCTGCAATGTCTTGTTCATCATGCTAAGGATCGCGCCGAAGTCCGACCTCTCGTCGAGCCCTTGCTGCAGGAAAGCGCGAATATGAGGCATGAGCCGGAGCGCCCGATCAATATCGGGGTTGCTCCCTGGCGCATAGGCGCCGATATTCACAAGATCCTCCGCGTCACGGTATACAGCCAGAATGCGGCGCATATCTGAAGCCAATCTCTGATGCTCGTCTGGAACGACGTTGATCATGACCCGGCTGACGCTTTCCAGAACATCGATTGCAGGATAGTGGCCCCGGCTCGCGAGGTCCCTCGAAAGCACCACATGACCGTCGAGAATACTGCGCGTCGCATCGCCCACCGGGTCGTTCAAGTCGTCTGCTTCCACCAGAACCGCATAGAGACCGGTGATGCTGCCGCAAGCGGCTGTGCCGGCGCGCTCGAGCAGCTTCGGCAGCAGAGCATAGACAGAGGGAGGATAACCCCGCGTGGTGGGAGGCTCGCCCACGGCCAGACCAATCTCCCGCTGAGCCATCGCGAATCGCGTCACGGAATCCATCATCAGCATCACATCTGCACCATGGTCGCGGAACCATTCAGCCACAGCCGTGGCCAGGTAAGCACCTTTGATGCGTCGCAATGCCGGCTCGTCCGACGTGGCTACCACCACCACGGACCTCCGCAGCCCATCGGCGCCGAGGTCCCCCTCGATGAACTCGCGCACCTCGCGGCCGCGCTCCCCGATAAGGGCTATCACGTTGATGTCGGCATTCGTGTTCCGTGCGACCATGCCCACAAGCTTGCTCTTGCCGACCCCGCTGCCGGACATAATGCCAACCCGCTGGCCTTTGCCTAGAGTGATGCAACCGTCAATGGCGCGTATGCCTGTGGCCACGGGTTCTGTAATGCGGCGCCGTTCGAGCGGCCGCGGCGGCGAAGCAACCAGAGGAACCTCATCCGCACAGAACGGCAGAGGCGCCCCGTCCAACGGGCGTCCCAGGCTATCGATCACACGACCGAGAAGCGATTCACCCACACGAACAGAGAGCGGCTTGCCGGTTGGAATGATCAGGCTGTTGGGACCCATCCCATGGATGTCGCCCAAGGGCATCAGAAGGATGCGCGATCCTCGGAACCCGACAACCTCCGCAGGCAGTTTCTTCTTCGTGCCCCGTGGACGCACGTAACACAAATCCCCCACGCGCATCGGCGGCCCTGTCGCCTCGATAGCCAGGCCGGCCGCCTCAACCACCCTTCCGTAGACAGGGAGCAGTTCAACATGGAGCACGCGTTCGCAGTGACCGTCAAGGCGCGGCAGCGTCATCACGGATCCTTTAAGGCTTCGAGCATTTTATCCAATTGCGCTTCAATGCGCGCATCGAGATGCGCGGCCGGCGTGTCCACAACACATCCCCCCGGGCTCACTGTCTCGTCAGCGACTATGTCCATACGGTCGATGCCGCTGAATTCTTCGAGCAGCGTGACCTGATGGTCCCGCAGTGCGCGCAAGTCGACGGGATTCACTCGCACGCTCACCGCCCCCGCGTCGGCAAGCTGCATCAAGGCCTGGCGAACCGTATCGACGACAATGCCCCGGTCAATCTGAGTCTCCCGTTGAAGAATACGGCAGGCCATTGCATGGGCCAATTCAACTAACTGCGGCTCGAGCTCCTCCAGGAACTGCTGTCGTGCCGACTGCATGGCCTGCGCTGCAGCCTTAAGCATATGCGCCGCTCCGTTTACGGAGTCCTCGAAGGCTTGCTTGCCCTCTGCATGGCCTTTCTCTACGCCCTCCCGATACCCCTTCGCGTAGGCCTCGCGCATCACGTCTTCAGCTTCGCCGCGAACCTCCTCAAGCATCGCATGACGCTGCTTGTCAAATTCTGAGGCGGAACCATTAAGCGGCGTATTCCTCCACAGCCCGTTCAGCGCCCCTCGTTCGAACACCGCAAACCCGTTCGAACAGGCGTCCTCTGCTTTGATTACCCGCACCTTGCTCAATAAACCCATCTCTCTGCCCCCTGCGACCGCCCCGCAACGGTCTGGGTTTCGGCCACCTTATCTGTCCAACGAGGGCGCCGTCCGCTCAAACGACGATCTCGTCGTCTCCTCCGCCCCCGCGGCCTTGAATGATAAGCTCGCCGGCCTCTTCGAGACGCTTGATGATGCCGACGATCTTTTGTTGGGCCTCTTCGACCATGCGCAGCCGAACAGGACCCATATACTCCATCTCTTCCCTAATCATCTCCCGAGCGCGTTCGCTCAGGTTTTTCATGATTTTCTCCGTGACCTCGTCCGTAGCCGCCCGCAGGGCCAGCGCCAGGTCTCGCTGCTCAATCTCGCGCGTCGCCTTCTGAATGCCGCTGTCATCCACAAATACCAGATCGTCAAATGTAAACATCAGCCGTGCAATCTCGTCGGCCAGCTCGGGGTCGCGTTCCTCGAGGTCCGCCATGATCGACTTCTCCGTGCCGCGCTCGATCAGGTTCAGAATATCGGCAACGTCCTGCACTCCACCCGCAAACGTAAAACCTTGACTGAAAACCGACGCCATCTTCCGCTCGAGCACCCGCTCAACCTCGCGGACGATCTCCGGCGGCGTTCGATCCATGGTCGCGATTCGTATAATCACTTCAGCACGCACGTCTGACGCCAGAGAAGAGATAACGACTGCCGCAACTTGCGGGTCAAGATGCGCAAGGATGAGCGCAATCGTCTGCGGGTGTTCATCCTGGATGAAACTGACGATCTGGCCGGCGTCAGCCTTCTTCAGAAAATCAAAAGGAACCTCTTGCAGACTGCTTTGCAGCCTGCTGAGAATCTCGACAGCCCGTTCAGGCCCTAACGCCTGCTCAAGCAGCGTTTGCGCATAATCCACACCCCCCTGTATCACGTATCGGTTCGCCGCCAGCATCTGGTAAAACTCTTCCATCACCGCCTCGCGTACCTCGGCGTCGATGGTCTCGATGCTCGACAGGTTCAGCGTGATCTGCTTAATCTCCGAGTCATGAAATTCACTCAAAATTTTGGCCGCCGTCTGCGGACCAAGACACGCCAATAGAACAGCCGCTTTCTGCTTCCCGGTAAGGCTCGCAGCTCCATTGGGCGGCTTCTTCATGCTCGAACTAGTCCTCCCTCTCGCTCATCCAAGACCTGAGTATGGCTGCCGCTGTCCCCGGCTCCGCCTCGGACGACTTCTCGACGGCGTCGGCGATTTCCCGCTTGCGCCGTTCACCGGGCGGAAGCGTTTCGAGTTCAAGCGGTGCCTCGGGCGCTTGCCTTGAAACAGGGGCCAAAGCGCGCCGTAGGAATCGCCGCACAAGCCAAAAACCCAGTATAATCATCAATAATTTCACGATAAGTGTACCACGTTCCCACAGTTCGCCGCCAATCCACGTGCTCGCCAGCCCCGGCTGCTCCTGGACCAGCAGCTCCCTGTCGCCGCCTATGGGGTAGTCATAAACCACCACATCCTCTTCCAGCGCCCCGACGGCCGTTGCCAGCATGGCCTTGTATTTCCCGATTTCCTCATCGGAGCGGGGCGTGTAAACCGGCTCGCCTTGTCCTCCTGCGGGTGGTTCGTAGGTGCCCTCGACCCAAGCTGTAGCCTTCACCGTACGGATTTCACCGGGTTCAACAACTGTCTCGGTCTTTGTGATCGAGGGCTCGAAGTTTTCGAGCGTTTGTTCTTTTTCTTCCTCCGTTAAAACCGACTCGGAAACCGGTTGCCCCGGCACGTTGCTCGTCAGACCCGGGGGACCCTGAGGAAGACTTTGCGTACTGTTTGTCGTCGTAGTGGTCGTCATTGAGCTCAAAACGGCGCCGCTCTCTGATTTCTGGGAAGACGTCTTCTGCGAGCTGAAGTCAATCTCGGCGCTTACCTTCACGATAGCTTTAACGTTGGCCTTTTCGAACGCCTCGACCGCCTTCTGCTCGAGATAGCTCTCGACCTCGCTCCGGTGTTCAAGTTTGGAATTGGCAACCGCTGCAAGCTCCGTCTCCGGCGGTTGACTCAACACCGTGCCGTCCGTCGACGTAAGTGTGATGTTCGAAGGAGACAAGTTCGCCCCTCCGAAACTGCTGACAAGATGCAGTATGCCCTTGATTTCACGCGGCGTAACAGCCCGTCTGAGATCCAACATCACGGACGCCTCGGACGGCGCCTGCTGAGCTGCGAACAGCTCTTCCTCCGGCTTGCTGATGAATACCCGCGAGGACTTGACGAATTCGTACTCATTCAGCATGCGCTGCAGTTCTCCCTGCACCGCCCGAAGATAGTTGACATCTTGCAGGTATCGGTTCGTCATCAGGTCGCGCCGGTCCAGCAACTCGAAGCCGGTCGGTTCCCCCTGGGAAACAGGCAAGTCTTGGGCCGCCAAATCGACGCGCACGCGACTGCGCTCATCGGCTGGCACAAGGAGCGTCCGCCCGCCGTCCTGAAGCTGATATGCGATGTTGTTCTCGCGAAGATAAGATTGGATCGCTGCGCTGTCCTCGGCCGTCAACCCTGCATAGAGCTGCACATACTGGGGACGCGCACTCGTCACAACGAGGAGCAGAATCACCCCCAGGGTCGCCAACGATGCAAGAACGAGATTGATCCGGGCGCTCAGCGACAAACGCCCCCAAGCTTGCACGACACCTGCAATCAACTGGCGCAAGAAATCCACAGGCCCACCTCACTGGACACAGAACCGCACCTCTATTCTGTTCACGGCATAGCCCACAGTCCGGCATGACGCTCATCAAACGGTCAAGAACGGCCGCACATCTTGCTGAAAACACGCCCGCACACAAGCTGAAGCTGCAACACCTCTCAACCTTTGAGACCTGGCCGGATTCAACTATCATGTCCGCACACGGCCCGGCCGGCGTCACACGGACGCGCCCGCCGAACCATTTACCGAAAGCCGCCTGACCCCTACACCTGCATCCGAGTCACTTCCTCGTATGCAGCGATTATCTTGTTGCGCACAACCATCATCGTTTTGAAGGCCACGTCCGCCTTCTCGACAGCCACCATCGCATCGGCAACATCCTTGATCTCGCCAGCGACCAGCTCCTTGATGGTCGTGTCCGCCTCCTCCTGCAGACGCTGGACTTCCCCGACTGCGTCCGCCAGGACATCCTTGAAACTTGCTGACGGCGCCGAGGCAGGCTGGTACCTCCTCATCTGGAGCGGGTCGACGTTGTTCACCCGCGGCGTGGGAGCTGCCGGCCCCTGAATCGGGTCAACCATTGCTCAAACCTCCTCTCGGCACCGTACGTTCATGGCTGGATAATCTCCAGCGCTTTCTGGTCCATTCGCCTCTCGGAACTCAACACGGCGACATTGGCCTCGTAGGCCCGTTGCGCCGCGACCAGGTTGACCATCTCGACCGCAATGTTGACGTTCGGATACGCCACATAACCGTTCCCGTCCGCATCAGGATGCTCCGGGTCGTACACAAACCGGAACGGCGATGGATCACTCATGATCATCGGCGTCCGCACGCCGAACGCCGCCTTGGTAGACATTGGACCAATCTGCTCTCCACGGAACACTGCAAGTTGCCGGCGGAAAGGCCCTCCCTCCGGGGTGCGTGTCGTAAATGCATTGGCGATATTGTTCGCAATGACATTCATGCGAACGCGCTGGGCCTTCAGCCCACTTACTGCGATGTCCCGGCCTGAAATTGATTCGATCCCCTGCATTCCTCACCGTATCGTTTCCAGCATATCCTTTATCTGCTGGAAATGCTTCGTTAATAGACTACCATATATTGTGTAATTTGAGGTATTCTCTGCCAAGGCAGCTACCTCGCCATCCACATCAACCTTATTGTAGTCGTTCTTCGACAAAACCGCAACAGGTTCAAAAGACGGGAAAAGAAGAGCGCTCCCGAGGTGGCGGTCACTTGTTCTGCGGATACGAACAACGCCGCGTCCCTCGAGCGCGCTGCGCAAAGTTCCCTGGAAATCCAGCCGGGCGGGGTTATAGTTAGGCGTTTCAGCATTGGCGATATTGTTCGCGATAAGCTTGTGATTCATCCGTGCCACACCCATCGCTTCCGCCAGGAGCCGCGCCGTATCTACCCCCGCAAACGCTGACATGATGCACCTCCTTTCTGTGTTGCCGCCAGAGCGACAGCCTTCGGTGATTTCTGAGGAGCAACTCGCATGCCCGACGTCCGTTTTTTTGCTAACCCCTTTACTGACAAACACTTACATATAGATACAGCGTCTACTGACGAGCGTTGAAAGGTTAGGAAATGCCGCAAACCCGGAGCTTTTTTCCCTCTGGGAAAAGCGAACAGAGCAAAACGGGGATAGCCGATGTCAGTCGCAGGAAAAGCACGGTCCTTCAGCGCCTGCACTGTCCCTGTTTTTCAGACTTGTTTGGCGCCCCCCGCTTTCAGCTTGGCTACGACTTGGCGCACGTCCTGGGCCCTGTCCTTTGGCATCACGAGCACGGCGTCATCCGTCACAACAACCACCAAGTCCTCGCACCCGATCACCCCCACAGCGACCTTTTCTGCACCTCCGGCGTTGTAAACAATGCAGTCTTCCACATCGACCAGGACGGGGTCCCCTATCGCGACGTTGCCCTGGGCATCGCGGTCAAAAGTGCGATCGAGCGCAGGCCATGACCCGACGTCGTCCCAGCCAAAATCCCCACGGACCATAAGAACATGGCGCGCATGCTCCATCAGGGCATAGTCAATCGAGACGTCCTCGAGGCTCTCAAAAATGGCGCGCAGACGCACCTGATCGTTTGTCGTCAAGGCATGGACCATTTCAGTAGCGGCCTGGGCCAACTGAGGACGGGCATAGCGCAATTCGTCGAGGAACGTCGAGAGTTTCCAAAAAAACATGCCGCTATTCCAAAAATAGTGGCCCGTTGCGATGAAATCCTCCGCCATTTCGCGGTTCGGCTTTTCATGGAATGCCCTTACTTGATACACCGGGACGCCTCGATCGAACCCGGCAACCGCCGTCATAGCCGGGTCGACCTGTATGTAGCCGTACGCCGTTTCGGTGCGCGTGGGAACGACGCCGATCGTCGCGAGCACATTCTCCCGTTCGGCGGCTTCCATGGCCGTCTTGATCGCGTCCTGAAAACGCGCCTCATCTCGGATGAGGTGGTCAGCGGTTGTTACAGCCATGGTGATTCCCGAACCGTCGCCGCCAAGCGTGGCCAGTACATGGGCGGCGGCAAACACCAAGGCCCCCGACGTGTTGCGCTTGCAAGGCTCGGCAATCACGTTCTCATGCGGCAGCCCCAAGGACGTGGCACGAATAGGCTCGAGCAAATGCTCCCCTGTCACCACGTAAATGCGTTCGGGCGGAATCTCCGGCGCAAGCCTGGCCAGAGCCTCGCCGAGCATCGTCTGGCGGGGGTTTGTGAGCTTCAGCAATTGCTTAGGACGACGCAGCCTTGAAAGGGGCCAGAACCGTTCCCCAGACCCTCCTGCCATAATGACGCCGATACGGATCGTTTCTGCCTGACACATGAACGCTACCCCTTGTTTTCTGCACAGAACGACGTTCCAGACTGACATTCGGTATAATACGCTAAACACGTTCAAGCTGGAAAAGCTGCCAGACGAGGCCGTTTCTGCGAGTCCCGAAAGGAAGTCCCGCGTGGCCAGGACCCGTAGACAGATGGGCAGTACCGCCGAAAAGCCTGTTGCGAGACTGCGGTTCAACCATAGGGCGGTATGGTGGTTGTCCAAGTTTGTGGTACTTCGTAAACCTGCGTCACCTGTCGAGCAGTCAAGAAAAAAGGAGTGCTCCAGTGAAGGTAGTAACTATTCAAGACAGCGCGATACTGAGTAATGAGGTGAAGATGCCGTGGCTGGGGCTGGGCGTGTTCCGCGCCTCGGAGGGCGGGGAGGTCGAACAGGCCATCCGATGGGCCCTCGAGTGCGGCTACCGGAGCATTGACACGGCTGCTGTATATCAGAATGAGTCCGGCGTGGGCGAAGCGGTGCGGCGTTCCCAAATCCCGCGCACGGAGCTCTTCATCACAACCAAGCTCTGGAACAACGACCACGGCTATGACAAGACGCTCCGGGCCTTTGACCGCAGCTTGGGCAGGCTGGGCATGGATTACGTCGACCTCTACCTCATCCACTGGCCTGTTCCCGGCAAGTTCCTAGACACGTGGCGGGCGCTCGAACGCATATACACGGAGAAACGCGCCCGAGCTATCGGCGTCAGCAATTTCCTCACAAATCATCTCGAAGCCCTCATGGCCGACAGTCAAGTGACGCCGATGGTCAATCAGATCGAGTTTCATCCCTATCTGTTGCAGTCGGACCTGCTGGATTTCTGTAGAAGGAGCCGGATCCAGGTCGAGGCCTGGAGCCCGCTGATGAAAGGACGTCTAGTAAGCAATGCGGCCCTCGAGCAGATTGGCCGCACATACGGCAAGTCGGCCGCACAAATCATCCTGCGATGGGATTTGCAGCACGGTGTTGTCGCCATTCCGAAGTCGGTCCACAAAGACCGCATCACATCCAACGCAGACATCTTCGGCTTCGAATTGACCGGCGAAGACATGGCGGCTATCGACGCTATGGACCGGGGCGAACGCGTCGGACCCGACCCCAACAACTTCACTTTCTGAGACGCGCGTCCCAGGTCTTGTCACCCAACTCCAGGCCCGGAAGAAGCGAAGGCGTCGAACGGCTCGATGTGGATGAGAACATCCGTCACCTCTCCGCACTGCTGGAGCAGACGGTCCTTCACCTTTCCCGCAATGGCATGGCCCTCGCGGACGGTGAGTCCCGCATCCACCATCACATGAACATCCACCTGGAGCGAGGCGCCGATGTATCGCGTACGCAACGCGTGGACTGCCTGCACCTCTGGTGATTCCTTGACCACGGCCAGTATTCTGCGGCGTTCTTCTTCCGTTGCGCCGATGTCAGTAAGTTGCCGCAGGGCCGGCCAGGTGATCCGCCACGCCGCGTGAATAATCAGCAGGGACACCACCACTGCGCCGATCTGGTCAAGATAGACCCACTTCGGGTGCATATGCGAACCCAATACCGCCAGCGCCACAGGAATCGAACTCAAAGCATCCGACCGGTGGTGCCAGGCATTCGCCATCATTGCCGGCGATCGGACCCGCCGCCCTACGGCGCGGGTCCACCAGTAAAGGGCTTCCTTTATCACAATCGACAGGCAGGCGCCGTAAAAAGCAAGCCAGGTTGGATAGTCTACGCGGCTTTCATGGAGCGTGCTGATCGCCCGGAAAATGAGCCCGAGGCCGACCAGGGCAAGCAAGATGCCGATAAACAAGGTCACAACCATTTCGATACGTCCGTGACCATGCGGGTGATCCGCATCCGCGGGCGCAGACCAGAAGTGGACCCCCGCGATCACAGCCACGTCGGTAACCGTGTCAGAGAGGCTGTGCGCTGCGTCCGCCACAAGCGCCTGGCTCTTCCCCAGGACGCCCATTAGCAGCTTGACCACCGATAGACCGATATTGAAGGCCATGCCCCAAAGCGTGACCCGGCGAATCTCCTTGGCGCCCCGGGCCCCTATGTCCTCCATCGTCAAGTCTCACCTGCTCTCAATGTGTGGTTCCGCTACTGCCGGGGCTGCCGGAATGGCATACTCCTTCGCGCCTTCCTCGAAGAACTCTAGCCAGGAAAGCACGATCCCGTCGGCCATACTCGTGGTTGCGTCGAGTTCCTCCGGCGTCTGGCCCCAGTAAAAGCCGATCCAACCTGCAGCCACGCCTCGGGAGCGCTCAACGAATTGCTCGAGCTGCTCGATGCCGCACTTCAAGGGAAACATTTCCTCGACGAGGACCGGCTTGCCGACAGCAAAGCCCCGCAAGGTGTCCAGTGCCTCGTCGACTTTGTCCCGCTCGGGATAGATGTGAACGCAAATAAAGTCCACTTCGTCGACAATCCGCTCGGGCACGAAGCCGGATGTCAGCCCTGGCCGATCGAGACTCCATGGAACAAGGCCCGCTGTGATCATATGGCGCGAGTCCCTCTGGCGAATAGCCGTCCTTAGCTTGTTCATCCATTGACGTGCGACCTCGTGGCGCGCGCGGCCGCCCAGGTCAAGCGTGATGTACTGGACGAAGTGCTTTCCCCCAAAGGGCTCGCCAGGCAGCCAATCGCCCGACTTGACAAGCCCTCCCGGCACTACCGGCTCATTCATCAAGTCGTAGCAAAATATCATAGGACTCGCCGCGCAGACCCCGGCGATGGCCTGCCAAAAACAAGCCTGCGCATCCCACCGCTCCTGCTCGGACAGCGCATCGTACCAAGCCGGCACGTCTTGCTTGTGGTAACAGGCAAGACCAGTAACGTCAAGGTAGACGCCCAAACGTTCCGCGAGCTGCGTGAGCCGGCCAAGCTGCTCCAAGGATTCCGCTTTGGGCGTCGTAGGACCCTCCATAAAGGCCTCGAACTGCAGGTGGATCCGCACGACATTGGCCCCCAAGCGCTTCATTTCCTCAAAGTCTTCGACCACTACCGGCCATTCCTGGACCCAATAGGCTTCGAGCAAACGGCCCTCGCGGTCATGGTCGTAGTTGACTCCCCAAGGCGCAAAGGGCTCTCCTGTGCCGGTGAACGCAAAGCCTGCCGCGTCCTCCGAGACCTCGATCCAGGGCGTCTGACTGGCGCCCTCTTCGGCTGCCGCTCCCCCTGCGACAAGGAAACACAGAAAACCAAAAAGCACATGTCTTTCCATTCTTTCGACCTCTCTCGTCTATCCCATAGGCGGGTTTGCGCAACACGATGGTGATGGCCGCTTGGGCTCAGCCCGATAGTTTGTGCTCGATTACCCAGACTATCCCCACCCCGTCCGAATTCGCAAAGCCGGACCGAGTGGATCCAATCGCGTCACCGCCGCTGCACCTAACGTCCGCTTTTCGCCAACACTCGGGCGAGCCGGATGCGGTTGTACCGTTGGGCTAAAATGCATGGGACGTTAACCGCGACGGCGTAGCCAACCATGACGAGACCCGCCCACCAGGGGTTCCAGATGAAGAACAGCACAGAATTTGCGAGCACGACCCAGTGTACCGCCTCGCCGCGGCACGTTTCACGCACAAAGCGTTCGAGATAAGCCGCGTCATGTGTAGCTAGACGGGCCTTCTTAAACCCCCCACGGAACAGCGCAGCGCCATCGGGCAAGCGGTCCTTCCAGGCTCGTATGTCGAAGGCCCGCTCATACAAACGCCCGTTGCGCTCGAACCAGCGTGCCCGGCACCACCACTGACGAGGCTGGAAGATACGGTCAGGAATGCGGGTCCCCGCCCATGCCACCGCCATGTGGATCGCCAGCCAGGCCAGGATATTCACCAAGACGAGCCAGACAACCGGCAGTTTCACCAGCATAGGAAACCCTACCTCCGCGGAGGCTGCCCATCGATCTCGCGTCCTTTCCAGGACACCTTCTTCCCGAGAGCAGCGAGGGTGGACGAGCGGCCAAAGACGATGAGATAGAACAGCAGCGGCACAGGATAAAGCAGCGACGTGCACCATCGGAAAGACCCGATCCGTCTCAACATCGATGCAATCTGGAAGGCAAAAAGACCATACAGACCCAACCCGAGCAAGGCCGCAGGCAGACTTTGAGCGCAGACGCCCCCAAGCATTTCTATGGGCGCCAAGATGCTGCCGGCAATCCAGGCTGTGATCATCACAAGGAGCGCACGAGGCGTTTGAGCGGCGCCGCTCGCGAAGGCTTTGCTCCATCCCTCGACAAGACTGCGCAGACCGTCAGGATACATCCTCATACTGAACACGCCCTGGCCCGAGCAGCAGTGCATCGGGACATGGCGCTTTCGGAATACCGTCGCCATGTAGAAGTTCTCGAGGATTCTGCCTTTCACAGCGGCGTGGCCCCCGATCTCGAAATAGGCATTCCGATCGACCATAAGAAACGGACCGAACAGCCCGGCCGGCTGCAACCTGCTACCCAGAATGGTGAAGGCGCCGGTTCCCGCCGTCATCATGAGGTTGAAAAACGCGGACAGCTCTTCGTAGGGCCGTTTGACCCGGTGATAAGGCGCCAGTGAAAGCACGCCCGGCCCTGCGCCGTAAGCGTCTCTGATGCGGCGCAGGCCGCCCGGCTCGAACAGCGTATCTGCGTCGACGAAAAGCAGCACTTGGCCTTTCGAGACCTGTGCGCCCTGTTGGCACGCCCAAGTCTTACCGCGCCACCCGTCAGGCAGGGGCGTCGAAGGGACAACCAAGGCGCCAGCGGCGGCCGCCAGTGCGGCCGTGCCGTCAGTAGAACCGTCGTCCACTACAATCACCTCGATCGGGCGCGGCTCTTGCCCTTCGAGGGATTGCAGCAACGTGGCGAGATTACGCTCTTCATTACGGGCGGGGACAATCACTGAAAGCGGAGGGCGGTCCTGTACCTGCGGACCGTTACGGCATAATGGCATGCGACAAAAGAACAAGAACCCGAGGAACCATAGTCCTAACGTGATAGCCGCGAGCGTCATGCCCTGTCCCACGCAAGGATGCTTCGGCAGACGTTTTGACCGCACTGCACGACCATTGGGATCCCTGCACCGGGATTGACGGAGCCGCCTACGAAGAAGAGGTTCGGGTACCGTGTGCTCTGTTTCGGCGCTTTGAAGCCCAAGTTCTTGAAGCGATCGGTGACTACGCCATAGATCGAGCCCTGGTTCGAACGGTATTCCCGCTGAATGTCTACCGGCGTCCACATATGTTCGAAGACGATGTGTTTGCGCAAGTCCTCAAGTCCCATTCGTTCAAGCTTGGCGAGAATGCGGTCGCGCAACGCCGAATAGTCAGCCTGCGCAGCGGGCCGCTCCGGGTCGATGTACGGGATGTGCGGGAGGATCTTGAGACAGTCGCATCCCGGCGGCGCGACCGTCGGGTCCGTGCGCGACGCTGCCACAAGATAGATCGTCGGGTCGCGAGGTATCTTTTTCTGCTGAAACACACTCTCGAAGTGTGCACGCTGATCGGCTGAGAAGAAGAAGTTGTGATGGGCCAGCGCCGGATACTGCGTATCCAGGCCGAGATCCAGCACCAACCCCGAGCATGCAGGCTCGAAGCGGCGCAGACCTCTGAGAAACCTCTCGTCTTCATGCAGCAGGTCGCGATACGCCGGTATGACTTCCATATTGGACACGACGATGTCCGCGTCGATGTCTTCGCCGCCCTGCAGCGTGACGCCCTTTACAGAGCCTTGTTGCGTGCGGATAGCCGCGACCTCGCTGTCGAGATGGACGATGATGCCGAGCTCGCCCATGAGCCGTTCAAGTCCTCGGGCGATGCCGTACATGCCGCCGTCGACATACCAGAGGTCGTAGCGGAATTGGATGGTCGGCAAACAGTTCATGAAGGCCGGGGCGCGGTAGGCCGACGATCCGACATACTTGATGAAGAAGTCGAAGATGTCGCGCAAATGGGGGCTCTTAAGATGCCGGGCGACCCCGCCGTGCATCGTCCGGAACAGATCGAACTTGGGGAACTGCGCAAGACCGTAAAACCGCCTGAAATCCTTTGCCGAGTCGAGTCCTTCCTGGAAATAGCCGCTGTTTACCAGGTCGAAAAGCTGACCCGAATAGGCCAGGAACGCATTAACAGCTTCGGGCGCCTCTCCTGCTTTGCCTGCCTCGACAGCCATTCGCTCAGGTTCAGGGTAAAGGTCTATGATTGTGCCGTCTTCGAAGAAGTTGCGCCAATGGGGACGAATGGGCCGGATGGTGAAGTAGTCAGCCATCTTCCTGCCCGAGCGTTCGAACAAGCGCTCGAGCATGTGGGGCAACGTAAGGATGGACGGACCGAGATCAAAGGTGTAGCCCTCAGCACAAAGCACGTTCAGCTTGCCGCCGATTCTCCCGTTCTTTTCAAAGACCTCGACTGCATAGCCCTCCTGGGTCAGGGATATGGCTGCGGATAGGCCGCCCAGTCCGGCGCCGATTACAAGCACTTTCTTAGGACGAGGTTCAGGCATGTTTCTTACTCGCTGTTGTTGGCCCCAACCAAAAGGGCGTTCAGACCTTTCCTGGCCATGCGATTCTTTTCATTGACGCCAAGAGCTTTTCGGTAGTACGCCTCCGCCCGCTCGAGGTTGCCCTCATCCCGGTATACCCGGGCAATAAATGTGAGGCAATGGTCGTGCCCCCATCGTGGCTCGAGGGGACCCGACTTTTCCTGGGATCGCTGCTGGAACAGCTCCTCGGCCTGCAAAAGAGACTCGAGGGCCTTCCCCGCACCGCCGAGTATGCCGGGCCCATGGTAATAGCTCATGCCCATCAGATAGAACACGCGCGGGTTTCCCGGGCCATTCTCGAAGGCCCGCGCCTTGTGCTTCATGACTTCCGGTCCAAGCCAAACAGCAGAGAGAGGCTTGACGGCGATTTCCATTCCGGCGAGCGTGCTCAGCATCGCGTGCGCCTCGCAATCACGGTCATTGAGCGCAACCGCCCGCTTGAACGGCATGTGCGCTGCCTCAATCAGTTGGCGTTTCTCCACCTTCGTAGGCGGCTGCTCCTTGTCTTCTGAGCGGTGCAGCAGGATGTGGAAACGGGCTGTCCCGAGCCAATAGTGAGCCCAGTAAGAATCTGCATCCCTATCGCATGCTTTCTTGAAGAGAGCCGCAGCCTCTGCAAATCTATCGAGATCCCATGCAGCGGATGCAGCCTCGAAATCTTGCACACCCTCGACGAGAAACTCCCGGACATCCTCTCTGGAAGCCGTGAGACCCGGCAGAAGAAACACGACGCTCAGACCCGTTATGCCGAGGCTTGCCACAATTCCGACGCCTTACAGATGAATAGCCTTAGTCTCGGATCAATATAGCTGGAGCGCAAGGTTTGTTCAAAACATCCTCATTCCCATAAAAGGCAGGCGATCAAATATGCAAGCCTGCGGTTCGCGAGTTTGCCGTATTCGCAGACCTTGTTATACTGGGTGCCGCTAGGGAGTCGCACCTTCAGAAAGGCGTGCGTCGTCTCCCAGGGTTGGAAACCATACGCCATGACCCTGTCTGGCAAAGGAGTTGGCAATGTACAATCAGTTTACGCGAAGAGGTTTCTTAGGAGTGAGCGCAGCAAGCGGGTTGCTGTTGGCAGGCTCAACATGGTCGCAGGGAGCGGCTTCTCAGTCGAAGCGTGTACGCCCGCGCGACAAGGTGCGCATTTGCGTCGTCTTCACGGGGGAACCGCAGCCTGAGGACCGGAATTGGGGCGCCGACGTCAAGCAGATCGAAGCCATGAAAACCCGGCTCGCCCAAGCCGAGCGAAGCTTAGGAAACGTCGAGCTGGTTTCGGGGCAGTCGCGCAGCCCCGAGGAAACCGCCGCGCTCTTGGAGAAAGCAGGGCCGGAAGCGCCCGTCCTGGCGATCAACGTGCAGAACTTTGCTCTGACACGCGTAGTCAGTCCGATTCTCGAAGCGGACCGGCCCATGATTATGTTTTCCTTGCCGGCGAGCGGTCACGACTGGATGTACGCCCCGCGCTGGCGCCGCGCAGGACGCCGCGTGGCACTGCTTACAAGCAGCGATTATGACGAGCTGGAGCGGGCGCTCCGCTTACTGCGCGTGATCCCCATGATGAGGCGGACGAAGGTCTTGCTGTTCCCTCCAGCCCAAGGCACCAAGCCTGCCTGCACCCCGGAAGAAGTCAAGAAGCGTTTTGGCGTCGAGGTGGCGGTCCTCGAGGAAAAGGTCCTGGACAATCTTATCGCGGCCGGCGACGAAGCAGCCGTTTCCGCCGAAATCGAAAGCTGGACCAAAGGCGCCAAGGAGATTGTCGAACCCACCCAGGAAGACATCGAAAAGGCGGCTCGGGTCAGCGTCGCACTAAACCAGCTTGTGGAGCAGGAGCAAGCGGACGGCCTGGCTATTGGCACCTGCATGGGATGGCTGGCCCGCGGATTCCCGTGCCTGGCCTTCGCCCGTCTTCGCGACCGCGGCGTGCCGGCCGCCTGTGAGGGCGACATGGACTCGCTGCTGACCATGCTCTTGTTCGAGTACGCTTTTGACCGCCCCGGCTTCCAGGGCAACGCCACCTTTGATACTGCCCGCAACGCCTTGTGGACTGCCCATTGCACCGCCCCCTTGAAAATGGACGGCCCTGACGGCGCGGAAGCACCTTACTTGCTGCGGGGACATTCCGAGGTCCAGGGCAAAGGGTGCGTGCCTGAAGTGCAGTACCGGCTGGGCCAGGTCGTCACTCGAACCAAGCTAGTCAACCTGAAGACCATGCTGGCGTCCACAGGCACAATTGTCGACGTTCCGAAGAGGGCCGTACATGGATGCCGCAGCCAGATTGTCACAGAAGTCCGCGACGCGGCGAAGATGGCGGCGAACTGGAGCAGTGCGCTGGAAACCGAGCACGCCATGACCTTGCTGCACCGGGTGGTCTTCTACGGCGATCATATGGACAGCTTAAGACATCTGACGCACCTCATGGGGCTCGAGGTGCTCGAGGAAGGCTGAGGACCACTCGATACGTGCAGTAGCTGGTCCCCCGAGGCGGGTCCGGACTCAAGGCCGCTGTTGACGCACAACTCGCGTCAAGTGCTTCCTTGAGTCCGGGACTCGCCGGCATGGCGTGAACACGCTGACCAGAGGGTATGCCATCCCAGGACGCTTCTCGGGCGCAGGCGCTGTCCGGCGGGGCATATGCCCATGTACTTTGACGATCGTACGGTCCAAGACCCCTGGAATGCCCGCGGTCCTTCCTAAACTAGAACCGGAGGAAGGCGCCTATGCCGCCGGCCTCGTGGCGAAGCAGACCAGCTGCCTCCTCACGAACTTGCTCAACACCGTCGCCTGTTTTGGCAGCGAGTTGCACCAGCGGCTCGATCACGTCAGACAAGGGGACCAAGGCCGCCCCACAATGCGGGCAAACCTGTCCGTTCTCGCTGGTCAGCAAAGTTGCGCATTGAGGGCATTCAGATCCTGGCGCTTCATAACCTTGCGTGTACACGAGGCGATGGATCCTTCCTTCCACGGCAGCCCTCAGCGTGTCCTTCAGCCCAAGGACGGCATTGTTGTTCTTCCGGGCGATTGTCAAAAGCGTCTCGACCAGCTCTTTTTCCTCTTTTCGTTCATAATTGGATTCGATGCCGAGTGTTTCGTCAAGAACCTGCTGGGAAGCGGCTGTTACGGGAAGAGCAAGAGTTCCGATGTAGCGTTTTCTGAGACGTTCAGAAAGGAGTCGCTCAAGTTCATGGACGGCTTCAGTATGACCGGCGACAACCAATCTGTCGAAGCCCTCTTTGTCCGCGGTGCGTTCCGTTATCTCCGCAACGTGCTTCAGGTGAGCCCGGGCGTGAGAATCGGATTTCCGCTGGTGTGACATCTGGGAAAGGATGCGATCCTTGCCGCTTGCATCGAACCTGCGGACGTCGAGCTCAGCGAAAGCACCTTCGTGCTCGGCTACCTCGTTAAGATAAACGGTAAAGAGCCGCGCATGGCTCCGATCGGTCAAGACAACGCCGCAGCGCTCATACTCGTCGCGCGCCTCGATCAAGGGCCGAAGATAGGGCTTGGGCTGCCAACGTGCACTGTCCTTGAGAGGGACGCGCAAGCTTCGCTGCCAAAAGTAGTCCTGGGATGCATCACAGAACACCGCGAGCCATCTGCCTTGAGGCGAATACTCCGCTATGAAAGCGTTCAATCGCGCCACGTCCTCGCGGAAATGCGCCTTCTGGCCCTCGTCAAGACCAGCCTCGACCTCACGCAAAAGGTTCTTGAGCCTAACGGCGAACCCGCGATTCAGGTTTTCCGCCTTCCCTTGGTCTACGTCCAGATAGACACTGAGCACGTTGTTATCCGGTTTCGATGGATATTGCAGAAGCTCTTCCAACTCAGCTCGTGTAATCATGAACTTTCTCCTTGAATGGCCACCCGGATACCCACTGCACCAAGCACCCTTTTGCGCGAAGCACAAAGCCGGCCACTCGTGCAAGAAGACATAGCCACTCTGCCTCCTCGACTTCCCAAACGGGCCTTGGTGCACCGACATCCGGCCTCATGAGTCCTGGATTCCTGGCCCCGTGAATGAAGTATTCTCTCAGTTCACCCGCGATTCTCACCACCTCCTTTAAGTGCATCCCACTCGGGCTGCTCAACAAACCCAGCTTCCGCGAACGCGCCGCCTGGGCCTGGCGCCGCTCCTCTACTGCCTTTCTTTGCAGCATCGCTCCGCGCAGAATACGTTGTCAACACCCTGAGACGGTCGTGTACCCCCTTCCCCGTTTCCAAAGTACACCCATGGAACGGACGAATGCCTCCCCCTCCCCACGCGCATTGCCGCCGCTTGCATAAAGGAGCCCACCTCGCCTGCCTGCCTATGAAAACCGAAACCGTAGCAATCCGCCCAGAATACCCCAAATTAGACGAGCCCATGCGACCAGAAGATACCGGGAACAGCAGTCCCCAACGTCGCCCCCTACCTACGCTTGCCCCCTTGCCACATCTGCGTGCATGCGCGCTCATCTTCTATCGACTAAAACAAGCCTGAACGCCGGAAAAGTCCATTTGACGCCTTCATCTATAAAGACGACTCACCTTATTGTCCGCCCAAAACCAAGCATTTCACCCAGCATATCAAGGGTTCGGTCGATCGCGCCTTGTTGCGAACGGACCGCTTCTTTTGCCTGTTGCCCCATAACCTGCCGCGCACCCTCGTCAGCAAGGAGCCCTCTTAGAACGGGCAAAAGCTCAGCGGGCCCGGCGACCTGAACCGCACCGCCTGATTGCACAAGAATCCGGGCTGGATCATAGAAATTGCGCATAAACGGCCCGAAAACCACCGGGACACCTAAGGCAGCAGGCTCGAGGGGGTTATGGCCGTCAACCCCCGGGTAGAAACTCCCCCCCACGACGGCCACCGTGGCAGCTACGTACAAGAATGACAGCTCGCCCACGGTATCCACAATGAGAACGCGGGCCTCGCCGCTTGGTGGGCAATCCCGCACCTGCGTACGCCGCACAACAGGCTCTGCAAACAGTCTCGCCACCTCGCCGGAGCGCGAAACATGACGCGGGGCAACCACCAGGGCCGCCCTTGGAAACTCGTCTCTCAAATGGCGCCAGCACGTTGCAGCAAGCGCTTCATCGCCCGGCCGCGTGCTCCCAAAAACAAGTATTGGATCGTTTCCGCCTATTCCGCTTTCTTTGAAAACGCGCGAGGCCGACTCAGGGTTGACTTCCATCGGGACGCCGTCAAACTTCAGGTTGCCCGTGAGATGAACCGCCCGGGCAACTGCCCCGAGATCAAGCATCCGTTCTGCATACAACTCATTCTGGACGCCTGCCGCCGTTATCATACCGAACATTTCCTTAACGAAGGGTCGGAGACAATGGTATCGCCGGAAATGCTTGTCGCTGATGCGTCCGTTGACAATAGCCACTGGGACATGCCTCCTATAAGCCTGTCTCACCACATTGGGCCAGACCTCCGTCTCGAGAAGAACGAGGCCAACGGGATCAAGCCGCTTAAGGAAACGGCGCACAATCAGCGGATGGTCGAAGGGAAACCAAGCAAGAGGGACATCCGCAAACGTCCGCGCTGCCAACGAGTACCCCGTAGTTGTCGACACAGTCAGCAGCAAGGGCAGATTCCCCCAGCGGCTGCGCATCGCCCGAACAAGAGGCCGGGCCGTGTTGATCTCGCCAACGCTGCAAGCGTGGATCCAGAGGGGACGGCCCGGTAGATCGGGTAGTGGGGGGCTGAAACGGCGCAGAAGAGACCTGTGCCTCGGGACGGCCGCAGCCCATGCAGCCACAAAAGGCACGGCTGCCGAGACGGCGGCATTGTACAGGCCGTACATCATACGAACGCCATAGCCAGATACAGCCTGGGCGGTCGGATTAAAACCGGCCGCCCAGAACTCGCACCGTTTTCCTGTACGTCTAAAACGAGCTTGCGCTTTCGGAGCCCGCGCGCGCACCCGTGCTGTCTACGATCTCTGGAGTCACGAAGATCAATAGGCTGCGTTGTTGTGTGGTTTGCGACTTGCCCCGGAAGAAGAAGCCCAGAATCGGAATGTCGGCGAGGTAAGGCATCTTCTCGTTGCCGCGTTCCGTGCGATCTTCCACAAGTCCACCCAAGACCACCGTATCCCCATCATGGACAATCACGTTCGTCCATACCGACCGTGTTGTCCACGTCGGGATGGTCCACGTGTTTTCCTGCACGTTGTCGCCCACTTGCGTTGTCGAAGTGAACGTCGTCTCTCCTTGCGGCTCCGTTATCTGCGGGTTCAACCACATGCGGACCTGATTGTCCGCAATAATCTGCGGAGTCACCGAGAACGTGATCCCGAAGATGAACTGCTCTGTGATCGGGTAACTCTGCGACGCCACGCTCGGTGTGCCGCCCAGCCCCGCTTCAGTGGTCCAAACCTCCGAGTAAACGCCCGTCTGCCGGACCTGGGTCAGGAAGTCTGCGATAACGGCCGGCTTCCTGTTCATAGTCGTCACGCGAGGCGCACTCAGAAGCTCCGACTCAGAGAGGCTGTTAAGATAGTCGAAGGTCACAGAAAGCGTGTCGCCGTCTTCGTTTTCCAGGATGGTCCCGGCGATGTTAAACGTCGAGTCCACAGGTCCTGGATTGACGATGGCGTCCAGAATACCCTCTGTTACTGTATTGCCGATAACTCGGCTGCCGTCAGGCCGGGAATACAAAGGCACCGGCTCCGCAACGCCGTCCCCGTCCAGATCGTAATCATACGTTAACCCTTGAAGGTCAGGTATCTCCCGCGGCCGGCTATTGAGATCGGAAAAGCTCGCGTTCCACTCGAAACCGACCTTGTCCAGGTCGGAAGTGTCGATCGTGATGAACTTCGACTCGATGCTGACCTGTTTGGGCGTTATGTCCAACTCTGCCAACCGCTCCTCGAGCGTCTCAAGATTCTTGGGCGTATTGTAAACAATAAGCTGGTTGGTAACGGGATTATAGAACATCTCCGACAGGCGCCGGCCCGTATAGGGCTCGTAAACATCAGGCGTCATTACCCGCAAAATGTCAATGACGCTGTTGAACCCGCCGGTATAG
>CAZBQH010000037.1:0-7513 GCA_964493915.1 uncultured Nitrospiraceae bacterium | reverse complement strand
CCTCAGCGCTGCCGGGCTCGGGGCCGTAGTTGTTGGCCAGGTCAAAGTGCGTGACGCCCAGGTCAAATGCTGTCCGCATCATGGCGCAGCAGGTTGCATGTTCAGCTTTCGTGCCGAAGTTATGCCACATTCCCAACGATACGGCCGGCAGCATCAAGCCGCTTCGTCCGCACCGCCTATACAACATCTGGTCATAACGATCCGCTCGAAACGCCATGTCAACCTCCATGCCCCACCGGGCAGCGCAAATGCCTTCCTCTTTCCACCGGAGTGGCAGAGCATAGCACACCGGGAACGCGCTGATCATGCTGTCGAGGCGAGACGGCGGATTGCGGCCGGGCCCGTTTCCGACGTTGTCAAGTTGACACCGCACAGCCCCCGCATCTAACGTATTCAACGAGTTCAAATCGGCAACTTGTGAAGGAGGGAATGTGGTGAAACGGAACGCATTTAAGATGCAGCTCAAACCCGGTTATGAAGAGGAGTATCAGAAACGCCATGATGCGATCTGGCCGGAACTCGAGAAGCTTCTCAAAGACGCCGGGATATCCGATTACTCGATTTTTCTCGATCCGGAGACCTTGACGTTGTTCGGCATACAGAAGCTGAGCGACGGCAACACGGCAGATGATCTGCCAAAGCAGGACGTTATGAAGAAATGGTGGGCTTATATGAAGGACCTTATGGACTCCAACCCGGATAATTCGCCCGTGGTCAAGCCCTTGCGTGAAGTCTTTCATATGGACTGACCGGTTTTCAGCACGTACGGCATCGAGCAGAAGGAGAGTGCGCATGTTGACGCCCATCAAACCGCCGCGAAGGGCCCGAGTCGGTCTGTACTCGATTGGGCACCCACACTATTGGGACCAGTTCGAGGGCCTTCTCGACCGTCTCGTGGATTACGGGAAGTTCATCGAACAGCGCCTGGCTCAGTGGGGGGAGGTCTATAACTACGGCATGGTGGATCATGAAAACAAGGCCATCGAGGCAGGCGAGTTTTTCAATGCAAAGAACGTGGACATTGTCTTTTGCCATGCCGCAACCTATTGCATGAGTGCGACGCACCTGCCCGTGGCGCAGCGATGCAAACGGCCCATCGTTGTGCTCAACCTGCAGCCAACGGAACGCGTGAACTACGGTGAAACGACGACCGGAGAATGGCTGGCCCATTGTACGGCTTGCTGCGTTCCGGAGGCTTCCTATGCCTTTCAGCGGGCGGGCGTGCCGTTCCGTGTGGTGAGCGGTCTGCTCGGCCTTGACTATACGCCCGAGATCTCGGTTGCCGACGAGGCGACGGCGGATCACCCCCGCGCAAAGGCTGCGTGGGACGAGATTGAGCAGTGGGTGAAGGCCGCCTCGGTGGTGCGGACACTTCAAGGGGGCCGGATGGGGTTCCTGGGCCACACCTATCCCGCGATGCTCGACATGTACAGCGATTTCACGCTGATCGAGGCTCAGACCGGGATGCACGTCGAGATCCTCGAGATGTGCGACCTCGCGAAATTGGTCCCTTCCATTACCAAGGAGGAAAAAGAGCAAAAACTGGAAGAGATCAAAGGCATGTTCGTTATCAGCGAGGATTCGCCGGCTGACCCGCTGGCCACACGGCCCACGCCCGAGCAGCTCGACTGGTCGTCGACGGTGGCGTGCGCGCAAGAGAAACTGGTTCGCCAGTTTGATCTTGACGCGCTCACCTACTACTACCGCGGCGCACCGGGCAACGAATATGAACGGTTGCAGGAAGCGTTCATCTTGGGGCACTCGCTGCTTACAGCGCGAGGGATCCCTTGCGCAGGGGAAGGCGACATAAAGACGGGCGTGGGGATGAAGATCTGCGATACCCTCGGCGTGGGCGGCAGCTATTCAGAGATTGTCGTCACCGACTACCCAGGCAAGGCCATTCTCATGGGCCACGATGGGCCGTTCCACATTGGCATATCCGGCCGCCGGCCCGTTCTACGCGGGATGGGGTTGTATCATGGCAAGTGGGGCACGGGCGTATCGGTCGAAGCGCAGGTCAAGCTGGGTCCTATCACCAATCTGGGCGTGACGCAGACCCCTGACGGCCGCCTCAAGATGATCGTTAACCAAGGCGAGGCAACGGATATGGAGACGCTCCATATCGGAAACACCATGACGGCTATCCGCTTCGCCAAGGATCCCGACGAGTTTATGAATGAGTGGTTTGCCCTCGGGCCTACCCATCATTTCGCCATGTCGGTCGGCCACAACGCGCGCCAGTTTCAGAAGGTGGCCGACCTGCTCGGCTGGCCTTTCGAGACCGTCTCGCTTTAGGGGAAGCAGGCGGTTTTGGCGCTCATCCTTCCGACGGGAGGACTGTAGGGGACGGGGGCGCCTGTTTCTGCCTTCGAGGTCCAACAATCGGTTCAAGCCACTCGAGGATTTGCTCGACCGCTTGCGGTTTGGCGGTCAGGATATCTGTTCCGTGGGCCGATCCGTCATATTCGCGGAGCTCGCAATAGCCCGGCGCTATCTCGTCCAGTCTGTGAGACGACGATGCGGAGTAAGCGTCCCCTTTGGACGTGATGATAAGAGCAGGGCAGGTCTCGAGGCCGGCCATCGGATCTTCCGTCTCGATACCGTGGTAGGCAAGACCTGGCGAGATCATCGCAACAGCCTGGACGTCGGGGTCCTCGAGGGCGTAACGAAGGGCCAGATTGCCGCCGATGTCCGCACCCACCAGTGCCAGATTCTCCAAGTCAGCGCCGTGATCGAGCAGCGTCTCTTTCGCAGCCGCAAGGTCCTCAAGGACGCCAAGCCATTGCTCGGTGTCGAAACGGCGGTACGACAGGGTGTCGCCATGGGGACGGCGGCTTTCGCCGTGACCGCGCAGGTCGAAAGCAATGCAAAGATACCCTTCAAGACGCGCGCGTTCTGCAAAGGGCGCCCAGTCGTTGCGATCGCGGCCGGCGCCATGCACCAGAATCAGGCCAGGGGGAGCCGTGGCAACGGGGAGGTAGAGCGTGGCCTGGATGTGGACTCCGTCGCGCGTCGTAAAGACCAGATCCTCGTGGACGGCGGAGTGGAGGCGCCCGGAACAGTCTGGACAGAGCCATAAACAGACCGACACAAGAAGCGCCCGAAGCGCGAGCAAGGATCGTCTTCGCTCATGCGTTTTGCGATCCGCCACGGACCACCGAAGAGCGTGTCGGTTCATCCCTCCTGTCCAATTGCCTCCCCTTGGTTATCTGGGTCCTTTTCCTAGCAGGCGACGCGTCCTCCGTGGCCCATTTCCTCTTTACAGCAGACTTTGGAGCTTCAGGGCCAAGGTGATGTCGCCCTGTAACTTGACCTGTCCCGTCAGAAAGGCCGACTGTCCGCTCATCTCGCCGTTTACCACCTGAAGCCATACATCGGAAGGGGCCGTAATTGTGATGTCGGGCATTTCCGCATCACCGCGAACAACGCCGGGTTGGCCGTCTTTGATCTCGACGTACCAGTTCCCGCCTTGATCGCCGGTAATGATGAACTGGTAGGTTGCGTTCATGCCGGCTGTTTTCCGCGCACTAAGTTTGTTTGGCAGCGTTGTGAAAAACTGTTCTACCGTTTCCGCCATCATGGGCGCCCGCCTCCTCTTGTGCTGGTTTAGAAACCCTATCGCGCGACCGCTGGCGTCAGCCACGCAGACAACGGGTACTCTAACAAAGGGAGGCGTTCTGTTCAAAGGCCGGTCGATGGTTTCTGTGCGCGGGGCGCGCCGGCTCGAACCAGGCGTTTCTTTACTTACTGCCCCGTGATGAAGTAGGTTAGTGGCCGCCATGTCGCTACAAGACATGATCGAGCAGTGGGTACAGGGGCGACAATGGGGCTGAGGCCCCGCATAGGAGGTCGGGCCATGCAATCTCAGCAATACGGTTTCGAGTACTCGGAGGCAGCCCGGTTTGTGCCTTTCGGCAGCATGCTCTTGGCTTTGTTTCTGCTGTTTGTTGGGCTGGCCATATTGGTGGTCATCTGCCTTCTTCTCCAGAGTTACTATAAACGAATCCCTCAGGAGCATCGCACCATGGAGCCGGCCCTCGTGTGGTTGCTTCTGATCCCCTGCTTCAATTTCGTCTGGAACTTCTTCGTCTTCCTGCGCCTCGCCCAATCCTTGAAGAGCTACTTCGACCAGCGGGGCGTTCTGGATGTGGGCGATTGCGGTTATGGTCTTGCCCTTGCTTACAGCATCGTCTCGTGTTTCATGATTATTCCCTGCATCAACTACATCGCGGCCCCGGCGGCCCTCGTGCTGTTGATCATCGTTTTAGTCAAGTTCAACAATCTCAGTAACCGCATCGTCATGGGAACGTGACCGTTCAGGGTAATCGTCAAGTTCTTGCGTGGGCGTCGGACAGGGCGGCGGAGCACGGATGTTCGCGGGTGGGGGTATATTACGCTGGCTTTTTGTGCGCTCGAGGCGAGGTCATGACCGACCGTCACGATACACGCGGCGTCTTGATGGGGTTGCCTGCCTGTTTACTGGCGATCGGCATCCTGGGATTAAGTCTGGTTTGGTCGCCTGATGCGCTGCCGGGAGCGGATCTCTGTTGGTTCCACAGGCTGACCGGTTTCCCTTGTCCAGGCTGTGGATTAAGTCATGCCATCTCCGCTATCAGTCATGGCGCCTTCGGACTTGCCTGGCGCTACAACCCGTTCGGGTATGTCTTTTATGCCATCCTGTTGTTTCTGGCTGCCGGACCGGCAGTCAGACGTGCTGCGCCCGGCGTGGAACGGCTGCTTCATAACCCGCGCGTGCTGGTTCCTGCCGTATGGGCGCTCTTGGCGTCCATGATTCTGTTCGGCATCTGGCGGATCGCCGTCCTGGTGCCCGGGAGCTAGTGCGGCACTTGCGGATAGCCGGCTGCTCTCGTAAACTGAGGCCGGCTTGAGCGGCCTTATGTCACGGGCGCTCAATCTGCCTGAGTGTGCGGCACGAATGGAAACCGCGCCCTTTTAAGGTCCTCAAGCCGTTCGAATTGGGAAAATCGCACGTCTCCCGGGGGTAACTATGGCGCCGTATCTTCAGGAAGTTCTGCTCAAAGCTGTTGGGGAATCAGGTAGTCCCGGCGCCGTCGCGTACGTGGGCGACATGGATGGCGCCCGCTTTTGCGGCGTGACGGGCCGCCGCCAGGTTGAACCCGTTGTCGAGCCTGCTGAGCGCAGTACCCTCTACGACCTCGCATCGCTCACCAAGGTTGTCGCGACGACCACCGCGGTGATGCTGCTATACGAGGACGGCCTCATCGACTTGGACGGCCCTGCATCGGACTATGTGCCGATTCCGTCATTCCGAGCATTTACCATTCGGCAGCTTTTGACGCACACGGCAGGTTGGGTAGCGGTCAGGCCCTACTATGCCGAGGCAAGCAGCCTTAACCAGATGCTCCAACTGTACGCGAACCTTGGTTTGGCCTACCAGCCGGGCACAGCGCGCATTTACTCGGACGTCAGTTTCCTGATTCTCGGCAAGGTGGTGGAATTGGCCGCTCAGGATTCTCTCGACGGATTCTGTCGAAGGCGCATCTTTGCGCCCCTGGGCATGGACGACACCTGCTTCAATCCGCCGCCGGCTTGGAGCGATCGCTGTGCTGCCACCGAAAACTGCACGTGGCGCCGGGAGATGGTCAAGGGAAAGGTCCATGACGAGAACGCCTATGCGGTAGGGGGCGTCGCGGGCCATGCGGGGCTCTTTTCGACTGCCGAGGACCTGGCGCGCTTTTGCCGCGCCCTTCTCTCAGGTAAGCTTCTCGAAGAAAAGACGATGGACCAAATGCTCAAAGCAGGCCAAGCGCCGTCTTATCCGTGGCAGGGTCTCGGTTGGCAGCTCGATCCCTTTGTCTCCGCGCCGGACGGGTTTCTGCCCGCAAGGACGGCCTTCGGTCATTCAGGTTGGACGGGGACGTCGCTATGGGCGGATCGTCGCACGGGGCTCTTCGCTGTTCTTTTAAGCAACACGTGCCATCCGAGCCGCAACACACGCGACAATCGGGAACTGCGCAGCCGGTTCTACACCGGCGTCGCTGAGACGTTTTACCCACGGTCTTCTAATACCCATACCGGTCTGGATGTGCTGGTGCACGAGTCCTTCCGCAGCGTCGCGGGCCGGAGGATTGCCCTGTTGACCAACCACGCGGCCGTCGACGCGCTTGGGCGGCCTATTCTCGAGGTTTTGAAACAAGCCCCCGGAATGCGCGTTAAAGTCGTCTACAGCCCGGAGCACGGGCTTATGGGGCAGGCCGAAGCGGGCGAGGCCGTGTCTTCATCGGTATGGGAAAGCACCCCCGTCGTGAGTCTCTACGGCGCCCGAAACGCTCCAACTCAGGAGGAGTTGAAGGACATCGAGCTGTTTGTCATCGACCTCCAGGATGTCGGGTCGCGCTATTTCACCTATGTCGCCACCATGAAAGCGTGCCTGATTGCTTGCGGCAAGGCGCGCAAACCTGTGCTCATTCTGGACAGGCCCAATCCGGTGGGAGGTGTCGTGCTCGAGGGCCCTATCGCCGAAAAGACCGATTCGCCCGTCTGTTGCGCGCCCGTTCCCATCCGGCACGGCATGACCATGTGCGAGATGGCGCTTTTCCTTGTGAAGTTCGTGTTGCCTGCACCGCGGCCGCAGGTGATGTGCCTGCCAATGGACTCATGGCGCCGGGATCTCTACTTCGAGGAGTGCGAATTGCCTTGGATCCCGCCCTCGCCCAATATGCCAACGCCCCATACCGCGTTGGTCTATGTAGGGACCTGTCTTTTTGAGGGAACCAACCTTAACGAGGGCCGGGGCACCGATCGGCCTTTCCAGCTTATCGGCGCGCCTTGGCTCGATGCGGCAGGGATTGTGCGCGGTCTCGATCCGCAGGCGACCTGCGGGTTCGAGGTCGAGCCTACGTGCTTCACGCCGCGATCCCTGGTTGGAAAGGCATCGAGCCCCCGCTATCAAGACCAACCATGCAAAGGTGTCGGCATCGGGGTGACGGATCTGCGCGAGGCCAGGCCGTTTACGCTTGCTGTGGCCCTCTTGAAGGGCATTCGCGATCGCCACCCGCAAGAGTTTTCGTGGAACGCGAGTTTCGACGTCCTCGCAGGCGGCCCGGATCTCCGTCCAGACGACCTTGCTTATGGATTTGATCTTCATGGTCACGGTGTAAGGCCTCTGTCGGCTGCCTTGCACCAGCGCACCGACTTGCCCAGGCTTGATCTGCAGGTCCAGGACCGCTCCATGCCGCACATAGCTGCGCCCGCGCCCGACCCGATTCGAATAGTCGGCATATTTGGTGAGATTGCCGTTCCACGCCTTGCCCCACCACGTGCGGACCAGCGTGTTGCCTTCGATGACCACCGGGCGAATGTCCGGGTGCTTCTTCTTCAGTTGTTCGAGCTTGCGCCGCGCCTTGGCCCTCTTTTCGCCAACGGGCACATATCGGGGGTAACGGTGGTAGTCGTAGTATGCCATCGCAGGTCCTCTTACAGGGATAATGTGAACAGCCTCATCAGTTCTTTGTCATTCATTTCCGTAATC
>CAZBQH010000036.1:0-11795 GCA_964493915.1 uncultured Nitrospiraceae bacterium | reverse complement strand
GGGCGCCTTCTTTACTGCCGCCTTCTTGGCGGGGGCCTTCTTCGCAGGCGCCTTCTTTACCTTGCCGGCCGGCTGCTTCTTCTTGGTCGTCTTTGCCTTCACCTTGCTCTCCTTCTTTGCTGGGCTTTTCCCCTTTCCACTTGCTTTCTTCGAGACTGCCATTACTTTTCTCCTCGTTTGAAACAGCTCACCCTTTTCATAGTTTACACTAGATATAGTAGGATCGCAAGGTTTTCCTGCAATATGTTGAATTCTTTTTTCGCTTCTCAGAAGACCCGTCCCCTGCCCTCCCTTAAGCCTATGCACCACGAAGACCCTGCTGTCCTAGCTGTCTAGAACTGATGCTTGGGCCCTCAAGAGGTCGTGAAGGGTAAGCACGCCCACGATACGCCCTTCGTCTTCACTGACAACCACAAGCACGCTAAGAGGCGACTGGATAAAGTCGTCCGCCAGCTCGCCTATGGTCTGATTGGGATGGCAAGTAATCGCTGGTTCAATCCTCGGCTCACGTTTCGTCTCGATTGCTCTTTCCAGTTCGTCCCGTGTGACCAACCCGACGAGCGCTCCGCCCTGTTCCACAGGGAAACAGCGAAAAGGGGATCCGTCCAGAACGTTACGGGCCTCGTTCAAGGCGCTCAAGTTGAGGGAGACGACACGAGAGCCAATCAGATCTCCTGCTCGAAGACTTCGCCAGCTCGCAAGATCTCGCGGTGGGTTGATTTTGACGAGTTCGTGTCCGTCCTGAAGGAGCAAGCACGTGTAGAAGTTCTCGCGCGCGGCAAGCCTTACAACGGCCTGGCAAATGAGCACCCCGACCATGAGAGGGGGGATCAGGCCGAACTGATGCGTCATCTCGAAGACGATCAATATGGAGGTCAATGGTGCTCGAATCGTGGCGCACAAGCACGTGCACATGCCCACAGCGGCAAGCATGACTTGGTCGGATGAACTTAGAGGCAGCCACTGCTCGCTGAAACCGGCCGCGAAGAATCCGCACATGCCCCCAATAAACAGCATGGGCGAGAAGATCCCACCGCAACCGCCGAGTCCATAGCTGATGATGGTCGCCGCGATTTTCCCGATGGTCAGTACCGCCGCAAGCCGCCATGGGATCCCCTGGGCCAACGCGGCCGACAGGTCCGTGTAACCCAGCCCAAATACGCCAATCTTTCCCGTCGAGAGGAACGCGGCCAGCCCGATACACCAGGTAAGCAGTCCGCCGACAAGAGGCAGCAGCCACTTAAGCCGCCATTGACGATGCATGAGGGCGCCTCGGATACGCAGCGTCATCTTGTGGAACACGAGGCCGCAAGCGGTCGCCAGCAACGCGACAAAAGGCACCACGAGATAGAGATGCCATGTCGTGCCCGCCAGTTCCGGCAAGCTGAAGGCCGGTTGTGGACCTATACTGGCCTGAACGACCAGCGCGCCGGTGACCGATGCAAGTACAACAGCGCCCAAATAGCGATTGCCCAAGTCTCCCACCAGTTCCTCGAGTACGAACGCGATGGCCGCCAAGGGCGTGTTGAACGCGGCCGCCAATCCAGCGGCTGATCCCACCATGAGTCCATCGCGCCGAGCCCGCTTCGGTTTGCCGAACAAGCCGGAAAGCACCGATCCGATCCCCCCTGCAAAGTATAAGGTTGGACCTTCCCGCCCAAGACTGGCGCCGCCTCCGAGGCTGAGTATTCCCGCCGTCAGTTTCACGAGGACAGGGCGCAACGGTACGTAGCCCAGCTCCTTCCAATAAGCAACCTTCAACTGCGGGATGCCGCTCCCGACGGCGTCGGGATTGTGTTTCAGCAAGACGCTCACAATGAAGGAAGACACGGAGATGACGATCAGACTGCCGACGACAAAAACGGGCGTCGACCGGGGAGCCAGTTCCTCGTACGTGATCTTGAACACCAGATTGGTAGCTTTGAGGAAAAAGACAGCGAGTCCTGCCGCAGCAAGGCTCAAGGCAAACGTCTCGACTACCCGCCGTGCGTTCTGCGGGAAGAACTGCAAGAGTGCACGCATAACCTGGTATGTCTTCAACGCCATGCCCCAATAACGCTACGCCGGGGGGACACACCTCGCGCGGCAACATCTTTGAACTCCCGCCGCAGACTTACAGCAACGTCAAGGTGAAAGGAGTCCCAAACGGCTCTCTCAAGCACGAGGTATGTCTTTCCTTGTATTTACAGGGTAATGCGTGAACAACACGCGGGCAGCCGAGGCAGAATGCCTACTTCCAACCTCTGGATCTACAGGCGCTCTTCGAGTCCTCCGGAACACCCATCGAGATACGTGCACATCGCCTTCTTTCTCCCTGGGGAGACAGCTGTGAGGAGCCCTGCAGATGCTCTCGGTTTTGCGGCAGAATACGCCGTTCTCAGGCTTGACTTCAACGCTGAAGCGGCTATCGAAACCCTTTTCTACCGGTGGATGCCGAGTTTCGATTCAAGCGCCAACAGAGACCTCGAAGGGCGAAACATCCGTCGCAGCAAGTTTTCCTACTCGAACCAGATGCCGTCGATGGCCACGGTGCACCCTGCGGTCGAGCACGGGTCAAAGCGCAGCCGCATCGGCGCGCCCCGCCAGTAGGGGTTCTGGCTGAGGTTGAAGCTGTAATCGTGCATCTCGCCGTCAAGGACTAAGGGGAAGAGGACGCTCGCTGAACCCCGCATCTCGCCGTTTGGAAACGCCCAGAAGAACTGGCCCGAGGATTCAGTCGCTGCCGTGCCCTCTTCTGGAGCGACCGCCATCCGGATGCCGAGGTGCGACATCTTGCTCGTGTCGACAGTTGCATCGACCCCTAGCGCGGGATCGTCGCTCGTACTCCGCATCCGGAGCGCGCCGTCCTCTACCCGCAGGTTCTCGACGTACATCAGCGCCTCCCACCCTTCCGCCGTCTCGTCAAAGGTCCACGCAGCGACCGGTCGCGGGGCCTCATGATCATAGGGACCGAGGCCCACGTCAGAAGGATCGACGTTCAGGGGCCAGCTTGCTGGATCGCCCTTGGCGAAAACGCGGCGAACCGCCTCGTACATGCCGAAGCCGAACTCGACGCAAGGTTCGATGTAACTTCCTTCGCCCCACTCGTTGGCCGGCCCCAACAGGATGAAGGGAGGCCTGCGCTCCACGGCGTAGGCCTTCGCTTTCCGCAGCAAGTCTTCAAACAGCTCGGGCGTACGGCCCGTGAGCACCATCCTGTTGGGTCCCCATCCATTCCAGGGGTAGGAGTCCCAACCTGTCTCGACCAGGGGCAGGTAGAACATGCTTGCGGCGGCGCAATCCGACCGGTGGCGTTCCCAGGCAATTGGCGCGGTCTTAACCACGTCGGCGTACGGAATTTCTGTGGCCGACTCGGCGAGGGTCATCGCGTCCATCCACTCATGATAGGTCGTGAAGCCATCGTATCCCTCGTGACGAAGGTCCATGAAGCGCTCTTCAGAGTGGCCCATGAACAGACCCGACTCGACAAAGGTGATGCCGTCATAGCCGGCCTGGCGCGCAGTTTCTTCACAGGCGTCGAGAGAAGCGCGCACAGCTTCCGGCCCGCCAAGTTGTTCGCGAAGCCGCAGGGAGTCCCAGATGATCAGGACGGGCTTGTTATCCATCTCGTAGTAGCTCGGCCATCCAAAGTAATGGTCGATGCAGTACTGGGTCATCTTGACCATGTCGTCTTGGGTCTGCCTGCCGACATGGTTGCACCACATAAGAGACAGCTTAAGCTGGTCCCGGTAGCGTGCTCGGGCGTAAGCGTCGATCCATTGCGTCAGGTATGGTTGACCCTCTTTCCAGTACCAGTCGAGGACAAAACCCGTGATGCCGTTCTCGACGGCGGCTTTGATCTGCCAGTCGACAACTTCGGCCCGCGACTCGTCATAGTATCCGAGCCAAGGTTTGCGTTCAGGGGCGTGCCGCCGGACGGGGTCCCACACGGCGTATTTATCCCAACCGGGGAAGTAGTACATAAAGACGTCCCACTCGGTGGCGACGGGCCTTGGCTCGGGAACGTACTCCGCCTGCGGCATCTCAGCCGACCGCAAAAAATGGAGCGTGCTCGATACGCGGCCCGGCGCGCCAACGCCCTCCGATGCAAGCTGAACGACGTATGTTCCGGGGTCGAAAGCGCGGACCCGCCACAGAACACGGGTTTTGGGCGCGAGCGGTTCGAGTGCGACGGTCAACGCAGGTTCGCTGCCTGCGAAACGCAATCCCTCGCCAAGAACCAGTCGGACTTTCAAATCCTGGGCGACCTCGCCGCCGATGTTCTGCAACTCGGCGACCACGTTGCATGGCTTGCCCGCCCGGTTGACGGCTTCGTCAAAGCCGAGATAAGAAACGAGCACATGGGGCGAGCCGGCAGGTTTCTCCGAAACACCAAAGGAGACCAGGTCCATATCGGGCTGCACAGTGGCGGGAACCTCGAGCCCGAGTGCAACAACCGGGTCGTGCCACCGCGGGCCGGCGCGGCCGCCGGGGACCTCGAGTTCAATGTTGTACGTGTGCCGTCGACCGTCTCCCTCTATTGTAAAGGGAATGCGGAAAAAGCCGGGCAGGCGTTCCACGCTCCACAGCACCGCCGCCTCCGTCTGTATGGCCGAGCGGAGCTCGACTCGGGCGACCCGGTTGTCAGCCAGGTTGAGTTTGAGGGGCGGCGCGAAGAAATAGGGGTTTCCAGCGGCTATGCGCCACGAGTTGAGGCCGTCCTCGGGTTTCCACGAATAGACATCGGTCGTCTGCTCAGCACCTTCGGCCCAAGGTTTCACGGCCATCCCATCGACGCTGAATTCGGCGCCGGCGTAAAGGTCTAACCGCAACTTCTTGATCGTCCCAGCCGATTGCCAGAAGGGAAGGACAGCCACGGTCGTGAACGTAAGGCCCCCCGGGACCTCGAAGGGCATGCGCTGGGTCCACTCATAGGGTCCGTCGCCCCCCCACAGGAGATTGCCGACGCCGGCGCGGCTGGCTTTGATGCGCAGTTCAAAATACTGGTAGGGACTCGCCTCGAAGGAGAGGTCCTCGCAAACAAGGAACATCGTCCCGGTCGCAATGTCGCCTTCGAGAAGGCCGTCAGCGACGCGCACATTCCGTGCAGACTCGACGGGGCGCCAGCCCTCGAGATCCCCGTCCTGATTGAACTGCCATACGGGAGGGGCATTACTAACAGCGAATGCCATGACAGAGGCGATCAGTACGCCTTGCATTTGGCACCTCTCAGTTCGCTTTCTGAACCGCTTCACCCATCAACATACTCACGACGCGCCCTCTTTTGAGTAACACCGCGTCACTCGAAGCATTTCAGTAGCTCTTCCGCAAACAAGCGGTGGCCTCGGTCGTCCGGGTGGTTGATGGTGTTGTAGAGCAGGGTGACGTAAGGGACGCCTTCGCGCCAGAGATGGCCCCAACGGGAGGATGCATCGGCTAAGGCCAGGTTGTGTCGTTCAGCAAAAGCAGCAAGGGCCTTCACATAGGTGCGCGGCTCTGGATCGCGCAGGGACGTCAGCCCCATCATGCTCGAGGCGGTGAAATGTGGCGTAATGAGAATGACCTCCGTGCCTAGGGGTCGAAGACGTTCGAGGATCGTGCCGTAAACCCTATCGACCCCCTCCGCGTCAAGGCCGGCGTCGTTGACGAACTCGATTGTAAGTAGGTCCGGCTCGAGATCGAGGATCCGCTGGAAATCCACTTGGTCGGCGGGATAGACGGCATTCTGCTCGAACCAGGCATTGTCGTAAGGCGGCAGGCGGAGCCACTGCATCGAGTTGCTGCCTCCGTAGCTGATGTTGATAACGTTCAGCTTGCCGCTAAGCGGCATCGCGTCGAGCAGCATCCGTCGAAACTGCTCGACATACGTCATGCTGGGCGTGCTGGCGTCGCCGCCGCAGGTCACGGAATCGCCCCAGCACACAATCTTAACGGGCAGACCCGCCTTGATCTTCGCAACCGTCTTGGGAATCCTTCCCGCCGTTGTTGCGGTCACAGCCTCGCGGGCCAACTCGAGGATGGGGAACACGTCCTCTTTCTGGACGTTCGTTGCATGGTGAGAGCGGAAGACGTTCGCAAGCCGCCTGGCGCCCTCGGGCACCTCGGCAGGGAGGGGCGTCGAGATGTGTGAAACGCCGCGCACAATGCCCGGGCGCCCGTCCGCGTCGATGTAGAGTGCATCAAGCCGGAGGAGGCCGAAACGGTAGTTGGCGTAGACCTCCGTCTCGGGCGTGACGCTCGAGTCGGGTCCGAGACCCACCATCCCGAATTCGTCTGATACCAGATAATCCTTCCCCTCAACAAGCGAGGGTCCGCCGGGTGAAGATGCAATGGTCAGCGACCCCGGCTCAAAAGCCCCTTGAGCGTTGATGCCACGGGTGCCGCAGCTTGGCAACGGCGTGCCGGAATGCCACGACTCGGGTTTCTTGTCGGCCAGCCGGATGGGCTCATCCTTAACCAATACGGTGTCCGCCGGCGCCACCTCGAGGATGCGGGTCTGCGTCACCTCGACAGGTCCTTCAGCGGTTGCATACGTGCCTTTGTGAATGGTGACGGCGCCCCCGCTGACTTCGATCTGCCTCATACCCGCGGTCTCCTCAATTGTCTGCGCCTGGGCCGCGGCGACCCCAATCAGCCCGGCCACGCACGCGCCCAGCAAACATACCCTTACGCCCTGTGCAAGGCGAGTCATCGCATGTGCTCCTCTGTTAGACCCCGGAATCTTTTGCCCCAACGGTTCTCCCCTTGTCAAATCAACTCTGGACAACCCGGGAAATACAACCTGAAAGACGTCCAAGGGCTATGCTTCGTAGACGGGCGACGGGCGCGAGACCCCAAAAACGTCGCGAATGCCCTCGAGGTACCCCATGCCGTGCATCATATCCGGCTCGAGGTAGCTTCCTTCGGTCCACTCGTTCCATGCATTGATGGTCAAGATGCGCTGCCCGTCCGATCGGGCATCGAGGAGATTCTTAGCCCGCCGCAGCGCATCTTTGAAGGCCTTGGGCGTGTTGCCGCTAATCGAGGCCATGGACGGATAGCCCGTGTTGTCCAGGATGTCCGATTGGCAGGCGCGTGGGCTGGCGTCCCAGCCCGTGGAAACATTAGGGTAATAGGGCACGCCAAACTGGTCCTGCGCGTCGGCGGCATACTCGAAGTAGGCGTCCATAACCTGCTCGTACAGGGTCTCCGGGAAATGTCTCAGGGGGACGTGGTGAATCCAAACGTAGGATGCAACGCTGTCGAAACCCAGATCGCGCACCAAGCCGGCTGTGTCTTTCACTTTTTCCTCCCCGGGCAGGATCGTTTCACCCCACACCACCGCGTTGAGATGCAAACCGGGGAAACCGGCCTCTTCGGTCTTTGCGCGGAACTGATCGAGCGCTTGGCGGGTCCCCTTGATACCGTCAAAGCTTGCGATGAGTTTCGAGAGATCATATACCGAGAAATACGGGCAACCCTCGATGGTCCAATGACAAGGATGACTGAAATAGGTGTCGACGATATAGCTGGTCATGCGCTCGAAGGTCTTGGGTGTAACCTTTCCCGGGTACAACAACGTAGGACGGACATTGCGCTTGGCAGGATGAATGTCGATCCAGTCGTGATTCGCCCACATGACAGCAAAACGCATGCGGCTGTTGTTAGAAGCATTGAAGAAACCCTCTTCGAGGCCCCGCTCGAGGAACGGACCGTCGTCGTAGTAGTACCAATCGAACAGAAAGACGTCGATTCCATGGTCTGCGGCGGCGGCGATCTTCCTGGCCATCACCTCCGGATCCGCCTCATCTTCATACCCCCACAGGGGAACGCGCGGCTGGCGGTGGCCTTCGAAACGTGGTTCGGCCCGGCGGACCAGTTCCCACTCGGTCCACCCAGGCCCATGCTGCGCCTCGTTGCGCGCGTCCACATGATAATTAGGGAAGTAGTAACAGGCTACAGTATAGCCTTCAGCCATCCTTGTAAGTCCTTCTCATTCCGCGCTGCGGCGCATCCACATATACCAATAAACACCGCTGACAATCAGCCACCGCCTGATATAGGTACATGGTCAGTTGCTCATATTCTGATCGGTTCTAACTTCCCGAGGCTGTCTTCATAGGCCGCCAGCAGGTTCTTGAGCCGGGCCAGGACGTCCGCATAAGCCGGGTCAAAAGCGAGGCTATGCGTTTCTCCTGGATCAACGCGCATATCAAAAAGCTGCTCGGTCGGGTCCCCATAGTAAGTGATGTATTTGAAGTCGCGCGTACGCACCATACGCCCCGTCTCTAGACACTCGCAGATGATGTGATCGCGCCATTCGGGCGATTCGCCCTCGACCAAGGGCCGCAAGCTGCGACCCCGCATCTTGGGCATGGGCGGTACGCCGGCCAGGTCGCAGACTGTCGGCGCAAAATCCAGCGTCGAAACGAAATGCGTCCTGTCAACAGCGCCTTCGCGAAAATGACCCGGCCATGAAACGACCAGCGGTACTCTGACCGCCTCGTCGTAGAGGAAATGCTTGCTGTACGTTTGATGCCGTCCCAAGCCTTCGCCGTGATCGCCGGCGAATAGGATGATCGTGTTATCGCGATAAAGCGAGTGATCGAGGGCGTCGAGAACCCGGCCAATCTCGGCATCAGCCATCTCGACCTGGCGGTAGTAACTCCATTCATAGTAGCGCCAAGTCGTTTCGGACCAGCCTTTGCGCATGAAGTACTCGTGCTGCTTCTTAAAGGTCTCCGGTTCGCGCGGGTCGAACTCGAAGTTGTCGGGCAGCGGGGGCAGTTCGTCAGCCAACTCAGGATAGGGCAAGGTCCCGATGTCGTCCGGGTAGTCCATCTCCCAAAAGCAGCAGTCATGAGGATTGTGAATGCCTAACGACAAAAAGAAAGGCTTCGAGTCCGTGTAATTCTGAAGGAACGCGCGGGCAGCCTGCGAGATGCCGTCGTCGCTGCACTCGCCTAACCAGTGCCCTGCGACGGGATAGTGATACGCTCCCGGGATATCTTCATAGAAGACGCCGTACTTGCCGATGTACATCTCGGCATAGCCGTGGTCTTCCATCCAAAGGCGCAGGTTCGGGAACTCGTGGCGCAAAGCACAGTTGTTATCGTAAAGACCCAGCTCCGAGGTCGGCCGGCCCGTGAACCAGCAGGCGCGGGCGGGGCCGCAAACCGGGTGCGACGAGTAGGACTGTATAAACGTTGTCCCCCGCGCAACAAGGCGGTCCATGTTGGGGGTGCGCACGTAAGGATTGCCATGAGCAGACAAGGCTCCAACTTGTTGCTGGTCGGTATTGATGAAGAGGATATTGGGCCGGCCCTGCTTCTCGCCCGGCGCCGGAGCTGTCGCCACGCCGGGGGCCGGTTCCGCAATCGCCGAAGCGCCGCCATACGCGATGGCTGCCGCACTGGCTGACTCGAGAAACTCCCGGCGGTTGATCCCCTCGTTGCGCGATTTGCTCATAACAGCTTCCCTCCGATCGGCTCGTCCGGGTTCAACAAGTACCCCTGATATCCTTTTACCGCCAGGACCAGCCGCCCTTGTTCGCTTACCCAGTATTCCCACGGGAGGATGCCGTGGCCCAATTGCCGGAAACCGTGCAGGCGCAGCGGCCCGTTAGCGAATTCGACCTCGACGGCATCGCTGCTGCGAAGCACATGGTCGGGCTTATAGAGGTCGAAGTCTTCCAGCATATCGAAGGTCAATGGCTGTGCGAAGACCGGGTCAAGGCGTTGCACAGCGTCGAAAAGACCCCAGTTTGACGCGATGCCCGTTCCCGAGGCGCGTTGAACGGGCCGGCGCCCTTCGTTGACGACCGCGTCTTCCTCAAGGCATCCCGCGAACGTGTGCTTGGCGCTGTCCATCGGAAGGGGCCGATCCCGATGACCGTCATGGCCGATGTCCGGGTAGCGAAAGCCCGCATCGACGGGCTTCCAGTTGTAGAGCAAGTCCGACGTGAAAGTCCACGTACGGGGCGTTGCCACGGGGTCGCCGTCGTGCTCTGCTTTCCACGACGTCGAAAGCCAGTTATTGCTGATCATCTGTTCGACGCGCCGCCCGGTCTGCACGAAACGTCCGTTCGCTAACAGGCTGCGTTCGAGACGCAGCGCGCCGGCCACCCGGAAAGCCGCGCGCCAACCTCCGCTGAACGGCCCAAGGATGTAAATCGAATACAGTTGCGACCACGCATCGGAAGGGTCGAAGGGTTCTTGAGAGAGTGTGATCTTGCGAGGTTCGTCACCCCAGATGCCGATCGAGCGCGGCACTGACGGATCCCGTCTTAGTTGCTCTTCTGCCATAGTTTCCCCTCTCTACTCGAGTCTCACGCCTTCTCACCGCTCCAGTCAGGCCGGGAACCGTCAATGGTCCAGGGCGACGGCGGGGCGTCGTAGAGCGGATACTTCTTCATGGTCCCGCCGGTGTCAAATTTCCGACCGGACTTTACGCCGAAGTTGCGGTATTGCGGAATGACGCGCGGCCGCGCCCGCAACTGCATCAGCCGTTCCAGGAGTTCCGCCTTCTTAGACAAATACGCGGGGTCCCCGTGGAGGTTATATTGCTCGTCTGCGTCCTCCTTGAGATTGAACAACTGTCCCTGTCCCGGCCCATATTGCGTAAGCCGCCATCCGTCAGCGGTGACGATGGAATCAACGGTCGAAATCGAGACCGCCACAGCGTCCCATCCTTCTTTCCCTTCCCAAGGACCACACAGCCCGGCGAAAGACTTACCCTCGAGCGAGGGCAGATCCTCCTGGGGCACGCCGGCCCACTCGCAAAACGTCGGGAACAGGTCGAGGCTGCACGACAGCCGGCTGCCCTCGCCCGGTTCGATAGGGCCGCCTGCCACGATGAGCGGGCAGCGGATCCCGAGGTCGTAATGGGGCAAGCCTTTGGAAATGCAGCCATGGTCGCCCAGCATCTCGCCGTGATCCGTGGCAAACACGACGATCGTGTTCTCCCACAGGCCCGCTTCCTTGAGGTAATCGACGACCCGTTGGATCTGGTCGTCAATAAGCTTCAAGGAGCCGTGATAGAGCGCCCGGAGTTTCCGTATTGCGGCGGGGTTGTGCGCGATCGTGTCGAAACGCAAGTAACCGGTCTGATTGGCACGCAGCACCGTAGGCCCTTGTTCTTCCCACTCCGCCGGGAGTGCATCGGGCATATCGTCAGGGTCGAACATGCTCGCATAGGGCTCGGGTGGGTCGTAAGGATCGTGGGGGTCGACGTAGGAAATGTGACAGAAGAAAGGCGCATCGCCTTGGCCGGCGCGCCGGATGAAGTCGAGGCCGCATTCCGTGATAAATGTGGTGTCGTGCACTTCCGGCGGCAGCGGCGATGGATACATCCGGCTCCACTCGGAAGCATCCAGCCGGGGCTGCATAACACGGGGGTAAGCTTCCCCCTTAATCTCCGTCTGTTCCTGCGTCGCGCCCTGCATCAGGTCCATCGGTGGATACGGCCCTTGTCGGCCGCCGTGGCCGTTGGTCATAGCCAGTGCTTCCGCATAGTGCTCGGGGTGTTTCGCGCGGACCCAGTCGATCCACGGTCCCCATTTCGGGTCTTCCGAGATGATGGCCTCGTCAAATCCCAGGAAGTCCAGATCGGTGGGAACGGCCCAAGGCATGGGCGTCTGATGGATTTTCCCGAAGGCGCCCGTGCGATATCCTTGCCCCCGCAGCACATGGGCATAGGTAGGGTTGTCGGACTGCAAAGCGTAGTTGTTGCTCACAATACCATGGACTTCGGGGGAGCGGCCCGTCAGGATGGTCGCACGGTTCGGCGCGCACACCGGCACAGACGCATAGAAACGGTCGAAACGGACGCCCTCACCG
>CAZBQH010000035.1:0-13576 GCA_964493915.1 uncultured Nitrospiraceae bacterium | reverse complement strand
CAGGATTCAATACGCCTGCCGGCACGTCGACCTTCACAAGGCGCGTTGTTAAACTATCAGGATCCTGGATTGTGACCGAGACCGGCTCGCCCGGCAAGTCAACCGCTTTCTCAGCCGTGCCGTCCAGGCTGGCGACCACACTGTAGCGCATCTCATCGCCTTCCAAAACCGATGAGCGCCATTCGTCGCCGCCCCCAAGGCCCAGACCAAAGGGTTCCTCCGGAAGACCGTCGCCGTCGGGATCAGTAGCCGTTTCTTCCTCGACGACTGTAAACGAGACCGTGTCCTCGACAGTTTCGTAAGTCGAAACGCTCTCGGCCATCGCGCTAACTGTCAGGGCGGTCTGCGCCTTGGCGTCTAACCACTCGCGCAGGTCCGCCAAAGCCACGGGGTAGTTCCTCGGGTCGCCAGACGTGCCTACTCCCACGCTATCGACGGAGTAAGTGACTCCGACCGTGTCGGAAGGACTGTCCGTAACGCTTTGCAGGGAGTACGGGATAGGGTTAGCGCCCATGGGTATGAACACCCGCGAGTCGGCCTCCGGCTCGATGATGGTCACAGTGGAGAGCGCCTCATACGCTTGCTTGGCAGCACCGAGCTCGTACAAGACCAGGTTGACCATGTCGCTCAAGCCGTCGCCTGTCGCTACGTAAAGCCCGGCCTCGCCCGAAGCCAAAGCCGACACGGTAGCAAACAAGTCCCCAGGAACAGCATCGAGCGTTGCGGCCCCGTCGGTCGCGAGAGACCACTCCGCATCCCCCACAGGGATCTGAGCGGTCGGCGCTCCGTCTGCCGTGCTGAGTGCAGTAAAGTCCTGAGCACTGCCCACAGGAATAGCACATTCATCTCCTGCAGGCGTCAAACCATCGGCGCTAATTTCAACACCGGCCTGCCCCACCGCGGCATCTGCACTTCGTAAGGAACCCTGCCCTTTCGAAGGCAGCAACCCAACGGCAAAAACAAGTACCATCGTCACACTGACGAGCGCCGCCAAAACCAGCTTCTTTCTGGTCCCCATGTCGCGTTTCTCCTTTTCTGCTCCCGACGAAAAACCGCAATTCATCGAGCGCTTACCGCACGATCGACGAAATCATTCTACACGCAATCGTATACAATCACAACGTGGAAGTATTTCTCAGAAAGACGCAGGGACCCTGTCCGCGTTTTGTAGCTGTTTAACCCCAGTTCCACAGGAGCGAACCCCGACCCTACGTACTTTTTCAACACAGACTCCTCTCCACCTGCAACCCATTATAAACGCATGCAGCGCCGTCTGTCAACAGATATTCAAAACAAAAACTCACAAGAACTCAAATCAAAGGACCATAGCCTTCGATTGGCCCCATCCACCACCGAGTGATATTATCAGAGCCGACAACCCAAGGGAAAGTATATGATCAAGGTTACTTGCCCACATTGTGGCTTGACAATTCTCGTGCCGGACTCGATTGCCGGAAACCGAGGCGTGTGCTTCAGGTGTGGCAGAGAACTCATCGTACCCACGCAGCACCCGCCAGCGACTGATCTCCTCTTGCCTTTTGCCAAAGGAGAGCACATTTCCGATCGCTACGAGATAGAGGAACGACTGGGCAAGGGCGGGATGGGCGTTGTCTACCGCGCACAGGACCATCTGATGAATGAGCCCGTGGCCCTCAAGTTCATAAACCCGCGTTTGCTGCGGACCCGGCGCGGGCAGCAATTGTTTATCCAAGAAGCCCAAGTGGCCCGTCGTCTGCGCCATGAGCACATCGTGGGCGTGCACGACGTAGGCCGAACGCCCAAAGGGGTGCTTTACATATCGATGGAACTGCTCGCGGGGCGGTCTTTACGGGAATACCTCCGGAAACGGCGCACGGAACGCCGCTTCCCGCCAGTCCGATTCGCCGTTGACTGCATCTCTCAAGTATTAGGGGCCCTCGAATACGCTCACAAGACGGTAGTCCATCGCGATATCAAACCCGAAAATGTCATGCTTCTCCCGGGCGAACAGCTTAAAGTCCTTGATTTTGGCTTGGCCAAAGCCGTCGAAAATGAAGAGGCGCTCGATGCTCAGGAGGGCTCGACCCGGCCGGTTGGCACCACCGCCTATGCAGCTCCAGAACAAAAAGCCCATCACGACGTGGACTTGCGGGCCGATATCTACTCGGTCGGCCTGGTCTTCCACGAATTGCTCACGCTGCGCACGCCGATTGACGAAGCAGTGGCGGTGGCCGATGTGCGCGACGACGTTGCGCCCGGGCTGCTGACCGTGCTCGACAAAGCATTACGCCAGGACCGTGAGCTGCGCTACCCGTCGGCGGCGGAATTCCGTGAGGCCCTCGACGCCGCGTATCGAGAGACATACCTCCAAAGCACGAGGCCCGTGTCGTCAGTCCCTGGAAGCCGCCGCGAGGCAAACCTGCAAAACATGGTGTTCCTGGAGGGGGGAAGCTTTCTCATGGGCAGCAGCGAGGCACCTGAGGAAGCGCCCGAATTCGAAGCCGAGGTCGAGGCCTTCTACATAGACGCCTATCCCGTCACGAACCGGGAATTTGCAGTATTCCTCAAGGATACAGGGAGAGACGAGCCGAAGTTCTGGCGGCATGCCCTCTACAACGGCCCCGAACAACCGGTCGCGGGCGTCACGTGGGCGGAGGCGCAAGCCTATGCGGCGTGGGCAGGCAAAGAACTGCCTACGGAACGCCAATGGGAGTACGCTGCCCGCGGCAAACAGAATCGAAGGTACCCCTGGGGGAACCAGGAGCCCGACCCGACCCGCTGCAACTACGGCGAGCACCTGAATATGCCTTCGATCATCACCATGCACGAGGAAGGATGCACGCCCGAGGGGGTCTTCGACCTCGCCGGCAATCTCGACGAGTGGACGCAAAGTCCTTATCAAAGCTATGAGGCAGGTGGAAGCGTTGACGAAGGGGAGACCGGTCCTCTACGGAAAGTGGTCCGAGGCGGCTCATGGCGCTCATCCGCCAAGGAACTCCGTTGTTCGGCACGGCGGGGTCTTTTCCCTGAATCCCAACTGCCCACAGTCGGTTTCCGGTGCGTAGTCGCCTACCGGAGCACGGGGGGCGGGGACGCTGGAAGCGTCAACGGCCGCAGGGCAAGTTGACTTGGCTGGGAGGCATATGGCATACTCCCGCGCGATTGTGCAAGGAGCGAAAGAGCGGGGCGAGCGCGCCCCCCTGGTAAGGAAGGCCGGCGGCGCGAGACGTGTGAATTTCGCCGCGGTGGCCCGTTTTTCTCTGCACGTTCCCACGTTCACACCCATCAGGACGCCAACATTGCGGGTGGCAGGAGCCGGAAAAAGCGGCCCGGCCCGCCATGCGGTTTAGGATAATGCAACATCTGTACGAAAGGAAGCGCACATGGCAACAAAGGTAGGCATTAACGGTTTCGGACGGATCGGTCGCAACGTCTTTAAAGTGCTCATGGAAGAACCCGACTTCGAGGTCGTTGGCATCAACGATTTGACCGATGCGAAGACTCTTGCGCACCTGTTGAAGTACGACAGCACAAACGGCGTCTATAAGAAAGAACTTGCCGTCAAGGGAGATGCGATCGTCGTTCAGGGCAAGTCGACCAAGGTCATGGCCGTCAAGAGTCCCGCTGACTTGCCTTGGAAGGACCTGGGCGCAGAGCTGGTGCTCGAGTCGACAGGCGTATTCCGGGCGAAAGCCGAGTGCATGATGCACATCAAGGCAGGGGCGAAGAAGGTCCTTCTGAGTGTACCGCCCAAAGACGAGGTCGACGCGATCATTGTGATGGGCGTGAACGACGAGAAGCTCAAGCCGGAATACCAGATCATCTCGAACGCGAGCTGCACAACCAACTGCTTGGCGCCCGTCGCAAAAGTGCTTCAGGACAGTTTCGGAATCAAGCGTGGTCTCATGACAACAACGCATTCCTATACGAACGATCAGCGTCTTCTCGACATGCCGCACAAGGACTTGCGCCGGGCGCGCGCGGCGGCGGTGTCCATCATTCCGACAACCACTGGGGCCGCCCGCGCCGTAGGGAAGGTCCTGCCCGAGCTCAACGGCAAGCTCGACGGCATGGCCATGCGCGTGCCGACACTCGATGGTTCAGTCATAGACCTCGTCGCCGAACTCGAAAAGAATGTGACTGTCGAGGAGGTCAACGGCGCCATGAAAAGGGCCGCCGAAGGTCCTATGAAGGGCATCCTCGAGTACTGTGAAGACCCCATCGTCTCGGTGGATGTCGTAGGCAACTCTGCTTCGAGCGTTTTCGACGCGCTCAGTACAACTGTGATGGACAAGAACTTTGTCAAGGTCATTTCGTGGTATGACAATGAATGGGCTTACTCCTGCCGCTGCGTCGACCTCTTCAAGAAAATGGCTTAGCCGGCGGCGGGGCCTTGCGCCGGCCCCCGTAGGTTTTTCCCAAGGATGTGGAGCGAAACAATGGACAAGCTGACCATTGAAGATTTGGATGTGAAGGGCAAACGCGTCCTGATGCGGGTCGATTTCAACGTCCCGCAGAACGACGATGGAACCGTACGGGACGATACCCGTATCCGGGCCGCTTTGCCGAGCATCAATTATGTTCGTGACCGCGGCGGCATGTTAATCTTGATGTCGCACTTGGGCCGTCCTAAGGACCCTGGCAAAGCGGAAACCCAAGAAGAAAAGGCGAAGATCGAGAAGACGAACCAGAAGCTCCGGATGGATCGCGTCGCAGAGCGTTTACGCGACCTGGTTGGCGGCAACGTCACGAAACTGGACAGCTTGGTGGGCCCAGATGTGGTAGCAGCAGTAAGGGCCATGCGGCCTGGCGACATCATCGTGCTCGAGAACACGCGCTTCCACAAGGGCGAGACGAAAAACGACCCAGAGCTGTGTAAGCAATTGGCTCAGCTCGGCGACGTGTACGTCAGCGACGCCTTCGGGAGCGTCCACCGCGCCCACGCTTCCACGGAAGGCGTGGCCCATCTCATGGAAAAGGCCGCCGCAGGCTTTCTCGTCGCCAAGGAGATGGCCTTCTTTACGAAGGTCTTGAACAACCCGGACCGGCCCCTCTGCGCCATTCTGGGCGGCGCCAAAGTGTCGGACAAGATCACCGTCCTCGAAAACCTTCTAAACCTGGTTGATACGCTGCTTATCGGCGGCGGCATGGCCTTCACCTTCATCAAGGCCCAAGGGCTGGAAATCGGCAACTCGCTGCTGGACAAAGACGGCATCGACGTCGCCAAGACCGTCATGGCAAAAGCCAAAGAGAAGGGCGTTAAACTGTTGTTGCCCGTCGATGCGGTGGTGGCCGACAGCTTCTCGAATGATGCGGCCGTGAAGAACGTAGATATCGACCAGGTCGAAGAGGGATGGCAAGGCCTCGACATCGGTCCGAAAACCATCGATCTATTCAGCAAAGCCGTCGGCGACGCGCAGATGGTGGTATGGAATGGTCCTCTGGGCGTATTCGAAATGGAGCCATTCGCAGAGGGCACGAAAGCGATCGCGGAGCTGCTCGCAGAAAGCAGCACTGTCACAAGCATCATCGGAGGCGGGGATACGGCAGCGGCCGTGATGCAATTCGGCTTAGCCGACAAGATGTCGCACGTATCCACAGGAGGCGGCGCTTCCCTCGAGATGCTCGAGGGCAAAACGCTGCCGGGTCTGGCGGCCCTGACTGATAAGTGAAGGTATAGGCAGGCGCGCCGCAGTTGGCGCGCCTTTTCAGGCGTACCCGCGACTCGGCCGTGCAATTCACCGATGCCGCGCTGGGAGCGGGTGAACGGACAAGAGAGGTGAACATGTCAGCATTAACAAAGGAACGGAAAGAAGAGATCATTAAGGAACATGGTCAGCACGAAGGCGACACCGGTTCGCCTGAAGTGCAGATAGCCCTTCTGACAGCCCGCATCAACCTTTTGACCGAGCATTTCAAAACCCACCAAAAGGATTATGCGGGCAGACGCGGCCTATTGAAGCTGGTCGGGCAACGGCGCAATCTGCTCAACTACCTCCGCGTAAAGGATATCGAGAGATACCGCACCATCGTCAGATCCTTGGGGCTGCGGAAGTAGCAGAAATGGCACATGCCGACGGCTCTCCAAGCCCGTGGTTTCGGGAAGGGCGTTGCATGCCGTCAGTCTTGTCTCGCGTAACGAGCGCCCCGCAATGCCGGAGCATACGTGCGGTTTACCGATTAGGGATCGAGAGAGCGAAACATACAACCATTATGGCACATGCCAAAAGAAGAGGCAGCCGGGCGACCGCCGAAACACGTCGTCCCCCCTCAGGAAGTGTGAGATGTCAGATTATTTCCATGTTGAATTTGGTTCCGAGGAGCTTTTTTTTGAGACCGGCAGGATAGCAAAACAGGCCCAAGGCTCGGTACTCGTACGGCACGGCGAGACCATCGTCCTGTCTGTCGCGTGCCTTTCTCCAAACACCTCCCCTGGTCAAGACTTTTTCCCGCTGACCGTTGACTACCGCGAGAAGAGCGCCTCGGCAGGTCGTATCCCTGGAAATTTCTTCCGAAGGGAAGGACGGCCGAGCGAGCGGGAAATCCTGGTGGCCCGGCTTACTGACCGGCCTTTGCGCCCCCTTTTCCCCAAATCCTTTCTGAATGAAGTGCAAGTGTGCTCGACGGTCTATTCGGCCGACAACGAGCATAATCCGGACGTGATGTCCATCAACGGCGCATCTGCAGCTCTGCATCTTTCCGAAATCCCGTTCAAGGGACCTATCGGCGCGGTGCGCGTCTGTCGATTGGACGGCGAACTGGTTATCAACCCCCCCATGGACCAGGTCGCGAACAGCGAATTCGATCTTGTGATTGCCGGAACACGCGAGGCCATCACCATGGTCGAGGGCAGCGGCTTGGAGATCCCCGAAGACATCATGGTCGAGGCGCTCGAGGCCGGCCACCGCGCTATTGCCAAAATCTGCGACGTCATCGATGAGATGCGCGCGCAATTCGGCAAGGAAAAGATGCCTGTTCCCGAGCGCATGCCAAATGAGGAGGTGGCAGCCGACGTGAACGGCCTGCGTGACCGCATGACGGAGGCATTTGCGATCTATGAAAAGCAGCCCCGTGAAAGTGCGCTCGCTGCGGCCAAAGACGAACTCCGTCAGCAGTTGGCGCAGAAATATGGCGAGGAGCTGTACACAGAACGTCTCGGCGACATCAACGAACAGCTCGAAGAACTCGAGAAACGCCTCATGCGGGAGCAGGTAATCAAGTACAACCGCCGTCTGGATGGTCGCGGGCCAAAGGATATAAGGCCCATTACAATCGAGATCGGCATTCTGCCTCGCTCGCACGGATCCGCGCTGTTCACCCGCGGCGAAACCCAAGCGCTCGTTTCGACCACCCTTGGCACGAGCCGCGACGAGCAGCGCCTCGACGAACTCACCGGGGAAGAGTTCAAACGCTTCATGCTGCACTATAACTTCCCTCCATGGTCTGTCGGCGAAGTGCGGCCTCTGCGCGGTCCGGGCCGCCGTGAGATCGGCCACGGAAAACTGGCGGAACGAGCCATCGAAAGCCTCCTGCCGGTCGATGAAGACATCGAGGAAAACGAGAACGGCTTTCCTTACACCATTCGCGTCGTTTCGGACATTACAGAAAGCAACGGCTCCAGCTCGATGGCGTCGGTCTGCGGCGCCACCCTGAGCCTGCTTGACGCCGGCGTACCGCTGGCGAGTCCCGTAGCAGGTATTGCCATGGGTCTGATCAAGGAAGGAGACGAGGTCCGCGTTCTAACGGACATTATGGGAGCCGAGGATCACCTGGGGGATATGGACTTCAAGGTCTGCGGCACGCATAAAGGCATCACGGCCTTCCAGATGGACGTCAAGGTCAGCGGCATCAGCAGCCAGATTATGCGCCAGGCGCTGGAACAAGCGCGGGAAGCTCGTCTTTTTGTGCTCGACAAGATGGCTGGCGTCATCAGCGCGCCACGGCCCAATCTTTCACGCTATGCCCCGCGGATTTATACGATCCACATTGATGTGGACAAAATCCGCGATGTTATAGGCCCAGGCGGTAAAGTGGTACGCGAGATCCAGAAGAAAAGCGGCGCTGAAATCGAGATCCAGGACGACGGAACAATCAACGTCGCCTCTGTGGACCAAGAAAGCGCGGACATGGCCATCGACATGATCCGCCAGATCACCGCCGAGCCCGAGGTCGGGGAAGTCTACAAGGGCACCGTGTCGCGAATCATGCAGTTCGGGGCCTTCGTCTCGATTATGGGCGGCAAAGAAGGTCTTGTCCATATCTCCGAGCTGGCACCGTTCCGCGTCAAGGAAGTGACGGACGTGGTCAACATCGGGGACGAGATCAGCGTAAAGGTCATCGAGGTCGATTCGCTCGGCCGCCTCAATCTGTCGAAGGTACAGGCTGACAAACAGCTCGGCCTGATCGACGAGAACGAGTACGCCAAGTTCGAGGCGCGCAAGGAACGGGGAGGACGCAGCGAAGGCCGCAACGATCGTGGCGGGGACCGGCGCGGCGCAAGCGGCAAGGACCATTCACGCGGCAATCGGTCCCGAAGACGGGACCAGCGCTAAAAACTGCCCAAGCAAAGAGGCGCTTCCAAGCCGCTAGGCTGTCTTTTAGAAGGTGAAAGGCGACGCGAGGCCATGCCTTATTTCGAGGAGAACCAGATCGTCCGTGTCCTCCCCAACGGTCTCCGCGTTGCCTTTGATCCCCTTCCCTACGTACGTTCCGTCTCTGCCGGCGTCTGGATTCTCGCCGGCTCAGCCAACGAGACCGCCATGCAGTCGGGGATCTCTCATTTCCTCGAACATCTTTTCTTCAAAGGCACGGCCACCCGGAGCGCTCATCAGTTGATGGCGGCTGTCGAAGGCCGGGGGGGTCATATCAACGCATTCACCGGCCGCGACTGCACCTGCATCTATGTCAAGGTGCTCGACACCCAATTGCGCACCGGCATCGAGATCCTTGCAGACATTATCAAGAACTCTCAGTTCCAGGATCTCGACAAGGAACGCAACGTCATCCTCGAGGAAATTGCATCGAGCGAAGATATACCCGAGGATTTCGCCCATGACCTGTTTGCCCAGCGGCTGTGGCCCGGACACCCCATGGGGCTTCCGGTCACGGGCACAGTCGAAGCAGTTAACCGCATCGGCCTCGAGGACATCCATGCGTACTACACCCAGCGGTACCGGCCTCAGGGGATGGTCATCTCGATAGCAGGCCGCTTTGACATCGAGGAAACGTATCAGCTCCTGGCCGATGAATTCGGCGAAATGACCGCTGTACCCATTCCTGACAGCCCGGCCCCGCCGCAATGGGGCGCCGGGGTCGAGCAGGTCGAACGCGATGTCGGCCAAAGCCATTTGTGTTTCGGATTCCCCGGCCCAACGGTCAACGATCCCCGCCGGTACGTCTATGACATGCTCAGCAGTGTTCTAGGCGGCGGCTCGACGTCGCGGCTATTCGAACAGATCCGCGAAGAGGCCGGACTCGCCTATTCAATCTACACATTTCACTCGTGCCATGTACTCTCAGGAACGTTGGGCGTTTATGCCGCCGTTGCCCCGGAAAACCTGCACAAAACTCTCGAGCTCGCCTTCCGCGAACTGCGCGATGTGCGCGACCGCCCTCTCGGCGAGGAGGAATTGCTCACAAACCAAGAACAGATCAATGGCAACGTGTTGATGTCTCTCGAGAGCACTTTCGGGCGCATGACCCGTTTGGCCAAGGGCTTGCTCTATCGTAATCGCATTATCCCGGTTGATGAGGTCCTGGAAGCCGTCAACGCCGTATCTGCTAACGACATCCAGGGTCTCGCCCAAGAGCTCTTTTCCCAGGAGAAGTGCACCATGGTCGTCCTCGGACCGGGAAATGGCCGCATCCCTCTGGAATACGCCCTATGAGCGGCGTTCACGTTCAGGTGGTCCGCGAGAAGGGGTGTGAAGACCTGCCGCTCCCTGACTATGCCACGCTCCATGCCGCAGGGGCCGATCTGCCGGCCGCCGTTCTGGCGCCCATCACCGTGGCGCCCGGTCAACGCGCGCTTGTGCCGACAGGTCTGCGCATTGCCCTGCCGCCCGGCTACGAGGCCCAGATCCGCCCTCGCAGCGGACTGGCCCTCAGCCATGGCATCGTCCTGCCCAACAGCCCCGGTACCATCGATGCCGACTACCGCGGCGAAATCCGCGTTATCGTCGCCAACATTGGCGACCAGCCCTTCACAATCCAGCGGGGCGACCGGATTGCACAGATCGTTGTCGCACCGGTCTCGCGCATTGTATGGATGCCGGTGGAACGCCTTGATCAGACGTCGCGAGGCGACGGCGGCTTTGGCCACAGCGGGCGACAATAGCCTCACTGACGCATTCCTGGCCGCCCGGAATGGGAATGTCGGGCCTGCGTTTTCATAACGCCCCTCCCTGCAGTGCGTGGGAAACAGTATGCCTGACCGCTGCTAAAGTTTCAGCCAGCTGTTGCCGATGATCACCTTACAAGAAGGTTCCCAGCGAACCGTCGATGCAAGGAGGGTATAAAATGGTTGGCATACAGGGAGTAGGCGGTGCTCCTCAGCCCAGTAACGCCAATCAAGCCGCCGTAAACCGCTATAGGAAAGCGAGCGAAGACGCTGCTCTGTTTGGAGACACCCTCGCCATCAGCGACGCGGCCAAAAGAGCGGCGGAGCATGCCCGCTTGGTCCAGGCCGCGAGTGAAACGGGCTCCGATACGTTAGCTCGCCGGGTCGAGCAGGCCAAGGAGAACCTGGAAAAGGGCACACATCGGATTCAGAGCGTGCTGCTTAAAGTTGCAGCACGGATTGGCGCCTACATCGAGCAATCGTAGTCGGCGCGTTCTGAAACCTAGGTGAACGCAGGGGAAACCCTGCGTTTCTTGTTTCTGACGCCGCGCCCTACCCGGTAACGGTTATTGCAGGATTTCCTCCTCGTCAAGGAGTTCCGAAAAGGCTTTCTGGTAGACCTCGAGCGCCCTTTCGCTGTTTGCCAACACTACCAACCGGCATACGTCAAGATCGCCCAGATCAACCTCCACAACGCTATTCCCTATGGTGAAAGATACGGGGCGCACGTCGTCCGTATCCAGCGCAATGGCGGCCGCGGGCGCTATCCACTCCGGCAACGCAACACGGACCTTCACATCCCTGTGGGGCGCAAAGGGATAACCTGCCGGATCCAGTTCGTAGTCCAGGTTTGTCACGCACAGGAACAGCCGATCGCGCGCCAGCAGGACCGATGCGTCCACCTTGTCGGGCGCCTCCACAACCAGTTCCGCCGGCTCAGAAGCCAGCAGACCTTCTCGCGCAACGCTAAGCACCCGCCCCCAGACGCCCATCGCCTGGCGTGTCGCGGGGTATTTCTCAGCTATCTCGTGTTCATAGTTGAACCACAAAATGCCCTTGGCACCCCGCCCAAGGTTGAGCATAAGCTGAGCGGCCAACTCGTCCGGCGTAGGCACAGGCTGTTGCGGACGCCGACCCCAAGCCGCGATCCCCTGCGACCAGACCCAGAACGGCTTCGGTTCGCATGCGGCCTTCAAATCTCGCGTGTAATACCCTGTCTCCTCGAGGCGCGTGCCGTAGCGGACTGGCCATTTGCTGCTCGACGGGGCGGACACGCAGTAGTGGTCCATACACGGAATATCGGCGATCGCGGCATACTCGAAGAACTTTACGTTGCGGCATAGAGTCATGAAAGTAGGCTTGGTCTCGTTATAAAAGCGCGTCATGTTGTCGCAAAGCAGCATCTCGCCGGCGGGGGTGCTCCAGTCCGGTTCATCGTAGAGCATCCAACACAAAGCGGCCGGATCCTCAGCGAGACTGCGTACCGTATCCACGCCCTGGTATTTCTCAACCGGGACCATCGCATGAAAACCGTATGCCGGTGCCGCATCTCGGAAAAACGGGTCTTCCGCACGGCCGCCGCGAACTACCGTATCGATGTGCAGTTGTCTAAGAACCCCATAGGTCTCCTCCCGATTCGACCAGCAACCGATCGGGAAAAAGTCGGCAAATGCGCGGCGGTGCGCGTAAATTGCTCGCTGCGTTCCACCTTCCTGCACGTCTACCCGCACGATGAACAACGCTGCCGGGCTAAGCGCTTGACGGAGACGGACTTGCGCGATGGCGTAAGAGGGCCCCTCCATGTTTTGGCCCACCCAATCGCACCCAACCACTTCGCAACCTGGCACAGCAACTGACTTTAGCGTTATTGCACCGTTGCCGCGGCGTCGGAGGTGGATTTCGAGTCCGTCCATCCCGGGCAGTACGCTAATGAGCGAGATCTGCAACGGATCTTCACGCAATTCAGTCTGAATCCCTCCCACCCGTGTCCATGTTTTGCGCCCAACGAATGCAAAGGGGAACGGCTTGCCCTCTGCGAACTCACTGGACACGCCGTTGATTTCGAGTACGGACATCTGTCCCGGCTCAAGCACCTGGTTGTAAAGCCGGTCCCATGACACGGCGCCGCCCAAACGCCAGTGTGAAGCCTCTTTGCCGGCACACCAGTAATGCGCGATCTGTTGCGGTTCGTTCGAGGAATTGGTGAAATAAACGTAGATGAGGCCGCCCTTATTCGGGCGTTCATTCTGCGGCTCCGTCACCGCCTCCGTCTCCCAACGGGCTGCTCGGTAGCCCACATAGTCGATCTGCAGGGCGTCGCCCGGAACGCTTCTCTCCTGCGCAACATGTTGTGCATCTTCGCTGAATGCTGCACTCCCTATTGTCATGCCCAAAACCCCCGCGACTTCCAGCAGCCGCCATACCTGTGCCATGCTCAGAACCTTTCCTATCCTCGCGTCATTGAACGGACTGGATCCATGGTATAGGCTGGGGACGCGCAAGAACAAACGCACAGAGAATTCGCAGTTCACAGCTCAAGACACAGACGCCTTGCGGCGCTGCTGCGGACCGCAAACGTTACATGGAAGAGTTTGGTTATGCCCATTGACGCGCGGAGTTGGAAGGTCGCCTTTGTGGCGCACTGTCTGCTTAACCAGAACGCGAAAGTCGCGGGGGTCGCAGGTTATGCAGGAATGTTCGAGCCGGTCGTGGATCTCCTGAATCGGCATCGCGTCGGCATTATCCAAATGCCATGTCCGGAGCTGCGCCATCTGGGTCCCGGCCGGCCGGTCGGCACGGATACGCGCGACCAGTACGATACCCCCGCCTACCGGGTGGTTTGTCGCAGAATCGCCCACGAGACCGTGGCGGAAGCAAAGGCCTATATGGGCGCCGGCTACACGGTCTTAGCTGTGCTGGGCGTCGAAGGGAGCCCGAGCTGCGCTGTGACGCGCACGCCGAGGCTTGTCGAAGGGTCGCGGGCGCTTACGCCCGGTCAGGGCCTGTTTACCGAGGCCTTGCGGGCTGAGTTTCGTGAGGCCGGCCTCGACGAAATCCCCTTCCTTGGCATTCCGGAGAGTGAGGATGCGGGAGACCTGGAAGCGGCATTGGCAATAATGGTACACATCCTCGAGAAGAACCCCCATTAGTAGGTCACATATACCACGGGCCGATCCGGGCCGCGCCCCATACACATGCCGACGCCGCCCTCAGTTCTCTTCGCAGCCGAGGGGAAGCCACACCTTCGCTTCCGTGCCG
>CAZBQH010000034.1:0-5925 GCA_964493915.1 uncultured Nitrospiraceae bacterium | reverse complement strand
CACCACCCCAATCGTCACATCGTGGCCACAAAAACGCCCTCTTCAACACCCCAATCCCCACCTGCCCCCAATTCCGCCAAGTTATCCGGCGATTGAGGTTGATCGCTTTTCTTTGTCTCGCTATCATCAGGCGGGCCTGATGCAGAGCCTGGTTGGACGGATAACGGCTGATGCGCGGCCGGGAACGGATCGCGGTAGAGATGCGTGCGGAGACTTGCTTATGGTGATGGCGCCCGAGACAGGCTGTCGAATCACTGTAGTTATCGTCAATTACCGGTCCGCACACTTGCTCGAAGATTGTCTTCGCTCCCTGGAACGCGAGTTTGCCGCTTGTCCACAACTGCGTGTCGTCGTCGTCGAAAACGACTCGGGCGACGACTCTGCCGCGCAACTGGGCCGGTTTCTCGGGGCGCCGCTTTGGTCCGGGCGTTCGACGCTTGTCCTACTCGAGGCGAACCGGGGCTATGGCGCCGGGGTCAATGCTGCTGTGCGCCGCGCCCTTGCCGCAGAGCCCCCGGCTGACTATATCCTGGTGCTGAACCCGGACACCCTTGTCATGCCAGGGGCTCTGCGCACTCTCGCCGCCTTTATGGATTCGCATCCTGAAGCGGGTATCGCCGGCCCTCTGCTTGTCGACACGGAAGGCGTGCCCAGTCTTTCGGCCCATTGCTTCCCTTCGCTCCTCCGCGAGTTCGCAGGAGCGGCGCGGCTGCCGTTAGGTCCGCTATACTCGAAGATAGTGGGGATTCGGCCAGGTGAAGCTGCACCCAAGCCAACGGGCTGGGTCGTAGGGGCGGCGATGATGGTGCGCCGCGGCGTTTTTGAAGCGGGTGTTCTGTTCGATGAAGGCTATTTCCTATACTTCGAGGAAATCGATTTCTGCTTGGCCGTTCACAAAGCCGGGTGGTCCTGCTGGTATGTCCCCGACGCTCAAGTGATGCATGTGGGCGGAGGGAGCGGCGCGCCCGAGGGGCCTGTCGGCAGGCGTCCCCCATGTTGGTTCGATTCGCGGCGCCGGTTCTGGCGCAAGAACCATGGCCGCGTAGGACACGCCTTGGCCGACCTTGCCGTCGTGAGTGGGATCCTGTTGCGGCGGGTCCGGAGGCTGTTCCCAGGCGCGGATGCCAGGGAAAACGCGCCCATCCTTAGGGATCTGCTTCTACACAGATTCTCTCATCGACCGAGGACGCCCTATTAACAGGGGAACAGCCCGACACTCCTCGTTTTTTTATGACCCTGAAGTGTTTCCCCCAGCGGTAATGTGTGTTATAGTATGATTTGAGGCAGACAAGGTTGGGGATGAGGGATGAGACACACAGGAAGTCTGCGGCCAGCACGATCCGTCCGTGTGCAGAAAAGCGCTGCGGACGGGAGCTGTCAGGGGGTGGAAGAACAGAAGCTCTTGAACAGTTTGCCATTGGCGCAACAGGGCGGCATTCGGCGCGATGAGTCGCGGCCAACATGAAGGTTCTTCCTTTGTGTTGGTCGATAGCTTCGTGCGAGAAGGTGGTCCCTGCGTCCAGGGGGGTGATAGGGAGTCGTTTTCCGACGGGGCTTCACAGAGGGAAAAGGCATCCCCACGGTGCAGCCCAAACATGACAGCGTCAGCAGTGACCCTTCCGGGGTCCAAGCTGCGGAGGAGGAATCATGTACGAAAGGCGCCCGTCCTGCGTTTTCCTTGTCCCGGTAGCGATTGCTCTATGGCTATCGCTGGCTGCTTTCTCACAGGACGTTGGTTTCCCAGTGAGTGCGGTCGATCTTGTTCAGGCCGACGTGTCTCAGCTCAAGAATCTGCCATTTGCCGTCGAGTCCTATGGAGACGGTTTCCTGGCCGCCGCTTACCGCGGTCCCATCTCCACGCGCACGCCTGACCGCGACCTAGGTGCGCTTCAGTTAGTGCGTTTGGATGGGGACGGCCAGGTGATGGATGAAGTGCCTTACTTTTTTCACTTTGAGCGGCCGTGGCTTACGTATCACGACAATGGGCTGACCCGCGGGGGCTTGGCCATTGCCAGCCAAGAAGACGTCCTTCTGGTCACCTATACGGCGCCCAACCAAAACAACCTGGTCTGGTCCGTGATTGAACCTCTTACAGGCGCCACGTCCACGCTGCGCCAGGTGTCCGGCACGTTCCCTGCTGGTCTTGAGGCTGCACGCGCCGGAGATACATATCTTGTTACCTGGACAGATTTTATGAGTTTCGACGTTTTGGGGCTCCGCCTCGATGCCGACGGCAATCCGCTTAGCGCGACGCCCTTTGCTGTCTGCGATCTCGATGGATCGGTTCAGGGCGAGTCGTGCATGGCGGCCAACACAACAGACCCTTCCTTCGTCGTCGTCTGGGCGGATTTCCGCGACAACGCAGAAGACGGAACGCTTTACGCTACACGCATCGAGGACACGGGCGAGATTGCCCATCCTGACGGCGCATCCCTCGGTATTCAAGTAAACACGCCTGCCACGAGCATCACGGATGAGCACTCGACGGCTGAGGCCGTGTTCCCCGCCCTTGCTTACGGTGGAGGCCAATATCTGCTTGTCTGGGGCGCCACGGAGAAAAAAGGCGTCTTCCTGAACGCGGACGGCTCGGTCGAGGGGGATCCTTTCGCAATCACAACCATAACGGGCGATGCACGTCCCCAACACAATCAGTTAGGCTATGCCAACGGTGTTTTTCTCCTGGTGTGGGAACTCGAGAGCCCAGGCGGTTCGCCGCACAGCCTTGTCGGCGTACGCATATCCTCTACCGGTGAAGTTCTGGATCCAAGTCCAATCACCATTAGCGATGCGGTCGGGCACGATCTGGATACCAAGACGCAGAGTCCTCTGATCGTCTCGGACGGCAGCCGATTCCTTTGCGCGTGGCTTACACAGGAAATGCTTACCGATCCTATCGAGCGCCTGATCGTCAACTGCAACGCCGCCACGGTCTCGACGGACGGCGTCGTCCAGGAGTTTAACGGCCATCCGGTCTTTCTCAGCCAACCTGCCGTGCAGCAGCTTCCTACCGTGGTGTGGAGCGGCAGCGGTTATGCCGTCGCCTGGACCGGCAACCGCATGGACGGGTCGGACGCCTACGCCGGCGCCATACTTGCCCGGCTCTTTTCACCCTTGGGCACGGCTTCGGGCGAAGAGGACATTGTGGTGGCGCTGGATGGCAGAGCAAGCCCTCAGGACACGCGGCAATATATGAGCGGCTGTTGGGCGGGCGACCGCTTCGTATTTGTGTGGAATACAAACGGCCAGGATGAGACAGTGCGCGCCGCCGCGTTATCCCCAGATGGCACAGTTGCAGTCCCCGCGTTCGAGCTCTTGGGTGTTACCAAACCCGAGCGGCTGACAAGCTGCCCGGTCGCTTGCAACGGCGAGAATCTGTTGGTTGCGTCGGCTATGGCGACGACCGCCAACGAGGTCAACATCGTAGCAACCCTCTTCGCTCCGGACGGCACGGTATTGAAGGCGCAGTTCCTGGTTGAATCGCTCGGTGGGGTGAACCTGTCGTCGCCGGGCGTGGCCGCTGTTGGGAATCAGTTCCTTGTCACGTTCCGAAAGCCCAAGGATTTTGATCTCCCTCTGGACGACTCGGGCGTCTATGGCGTCCGTATAAGCAACGCGGGCGACGTGCTTGATCCGGCGCCCATTCCGTTGTGGATCGTCGAGCAAGTTGAGACAGATACGGGCCCCCAGCCGACCACGCCGAATGGAGAATACCTGACTACCACCGCCGCGGAGTACCTCGCCGCCTTGCGGGGGGACGATGGCCAGGTGCGGTTGATTCGCGTCGCGACAGACGGAACGGTGAATACGGGCGCCGTCATTGACGGTCTCAATACCGACGGGTTCTGGGCGGCGCCGGTGGTTGAAGCCGAGGGCGTGTCGCTCTTCTGGACCTACTTTGATTGGAGCCAGGAGACGGTGACGGTCACGCGGCGCATGTTCGACGCAGACCTCGTTCCCACCGGAGCAGAGGATGAGACGCCGCTTGCCTACACCCGGTCGTGCAGCAGCGGGACCTTTGTGTCGCGGCCGGATTTCGCCGTTGCCCGCGGCCGTGCGTCCGACTTCTTCCTCGCATGGAAAGACGACCGCATCGAGACGGGCCAGTACGTTTATGGGGTGCTGCTCCAGGAGTTCAGTCCCTACGACATCAACCGCGACGGGGCCGTCAACGCCATCGATGTGCAGCTTGCCATCAACGCGGCCTTGGGGCTGCCTATAGACGATGCGTATGAGCCGGACGTAAACGGGGACGGCGCACGCAACGCCATTGATGTGCAGCTCGTCATCAATGCGGCCTTGGGACTTCTGTAGCGGGGCCTGCTTGGGTGCGGACAGGGCTGGACAGGCCGTGAAACGACCGCGAGGGCAACCTCCGCCTTCGACGGGGGCTACCCTCAACAATGTCCGTTCCGGCTTAGGTTTGCCGGAAGCTACCCGAAAACTTCCCGCATCCGATCGCAATACCGGCGGACGTTGTCCCATTCGGCGTCTGGGGCGATGCGGTGGTCGGGGCAAGGGATATAGCCCCCGAGATCAACAAGCGGTCTGAGGCGTTCGATTTCAGCGTCGATAGCCGCAGCATCGCGGGCGAACACCGTCTTGTCCATGCCGCCTACCCCTCGCAACTCTTTGCCATATTCTTTGCGCCAAGGCGCGATGCTGGCGTGCCAGGTACCCACTTCGATGGGGAACATCGTGTTGACTCCGTTGTAGAGCCATGTGGGAATCAGGGCGTCGATTTTGCCGTCGCTGTCGAGCGAAACGATGTCGATGCCGTATTGATTCACAAGTTCGGTAATCCGGCGGTATTGAGGACCTACCTTGGCATCAAACACAGAGGGGATAACCAGCGGGCCGTTCTTGAAGCAGATATCCTCCCAGAAGTGGGCGAAGTCGAACTTCGCTCCGCTCTCGAGCATCTGCTTGACGCACCGGTAACTCAAGTCCCCGAATGTGGCGATCATCTCGTCGTACAATCCCTCGTCTTCTGCGAATAGATAACTGGCCCCGGTCAAGCCGAGAATGTTGCGGATAAGACCGAACATGCTGCCGCAGTGGAGACCGATGATGTAATCCCGCTCGCCCTTCTGCAGAAACTCGAGACCGCCCTGATCCCAACGAACCATCTTGTCGTCTATAAGCACCACGGCGTTGTTAATGCGGTCCTCGTTGAACTCGAGGCGCGGGAGATAGTGCTGCTCCCAGTCTTTGCGCGTTTTCAGCGTATAGTCGACTTCCGGCGGGATGCCCGTTGCTCCCGGTTTCTCGATGACCACGACGCCTTCATAGCTCATGACTTTGCGTGAACCGTCCGGCAGTTCCTCGAGCACTTGGCGCTCGAAACCAGGACGGAGATAGGTGTTGGCCCCTGTGAGAATGTTCCAGTTGAAATCAAAGCCCAGCCTTCTGGCGAGCTCCGCATCGATTGGATTCCCATCGAACCAGCCTTTGGCTTCTTCCTTCGTCACATAGCCTTCTTCGGCCCATTTGTCAAGCGTTTCATTCCAGAACCCGAAATGGACAAGGGGCATCCGGTCGTAGTCCTGGTAGTGCAGGACTGCCATTGCCCGTTCTCTACCCGTCATGTTGCTCTCCTTTTGGCGACTTGCTATTGAAATGCCCGCTCTTGTGCTGGCGGGCGCCATAGTAACAACCCTTGCCGGCGGATGCCATATAAAAAACGTCGGTCTACCTGGGCGCGCAGCGTCACGTGTCGCAGCGCTGCGAGGATTCTTCTTCGACGTAGACGGCTGGATCGATATGGAATGCAGACCGCAAGAGTTGTTCTGAAAGCAATCCTGCCGCCACGGTTGTCGTCGCCAAGGCCCAGAGCAGAATCCCACCGGCCAAGAGAACCACCGGAACGCCCCAGCCCCGTGTGGCCGCCCCCGCCGCCAACCCGCCGCAGACAAAGATCATCCCGAC
>CAZBQH010000033.1:0-29930 GCA_964493915.1 uncultured Nitrospiraceae bacterium | reverse complement strand
TTTGTCGCTCGTCCGTCGCCGCTCAAGGGTGAGCGACGGACGGCTCCGACGGGAAAAGGCTTAAGCCTCAACCTGTGCACTTAGTATTAGAATCCGGCGAGTGTCTATTTGGCAGTCTATGCCGTTATACTGGTGTTTTGAGTCGGTTTTATCAACGTAAAAAGGCTCGAATTCACACTCGGAGCGCAGTCGTTCCAGTCGATTTGCTAAGGGTCGGCCGCCGTCGAACGGATCCCGGCCCATCCATGGAGGGAGAAGTGGTGCGCGCCTGTCTGATCGTAGCGGCGATGGTTTGCCTCAACGCGAAGGAGACGGAGATGACGGCCAGGTATGTCAACGAATACTGCAACCCGATGCAAGTGCAACTCGCCGATCCTTGGGTGTTGTTCTACGAAAACACGTACTACCTCTACGGCACTCATGACCGCAATGCGCAGCTCGGTTTTCCTGTCTATTCCTCTCCGGACCTCGTGCACTGGCGATGGCGCGGCTTCGCTTTCCATAAGACGGCCCGAACCTGGGGCCAGGTAAACTTCTGGGGCCCGGAAGTGCATGCGCGGGATGGCAAGTTCTACATGTATTACAGCGCGTCTCCCGGACCCGATCCCGGGCCGCCTTTTAACATGCACCTGTGCGTGGCCGTCAGCAGTTCGCCCCTCGGGCCGTTCGAGGAGGTCAAGGCGCCATGGTTTCAGCCCAAGGGCCGCGATGAGGCTATCGACCAGAACGTCTTCATCGATGACGATGGCAAGGGCTATTTCTATTGGACGCGGGTGACTAAGGGCTGCAACCAGATCGAGGTCATGCCGCTGGCGGAAGACTTGCTCCATTTCGCGGGCGAGTCCGTTTTGTGCATCCGGCCTACGCAGCCTTGGGAGTGCTTTGCGACTCATAACCATCTCGTCGCAGAGGGGGCGTTTCTCCTTAAACGCAAGGGCGTGTACTACCTCATTTACACCGGGAACAGTTTCACGGATCCTCACTACGCTGTCGGCTACGCGACCAGCGCCAGTCCCCTCGGTCCGTGGACCAAGGCGGAGCATAACCCCGTCCTCGCCCGCACGGAGTGCGTTGCTGGTCCGGGCAACGGCATGATTGTCCCCTCGCCTGACGCTCAAGAGTTGTTCATGGTCTACCACGCGCACCAAAGCGCCCGGGAAGTCGGGTGGCGGCAGATCGGCGTGGACCGGGTCCGGTTTCTTCCCTCGGAAGGCGAGCCGGACAAACTGCTCGTAATCGGGCCTACGCACGCCCCTCAGCCCCTTCCGAGCGGCGTTTACCCATGGCCGGCGGGTAGCTCAGACCGTTTTGACGGTTCCGAGCTTGACTGGAATCGCTGGCGCATTGTGAACGAAGACCCCAATGTCTGGCGGATCACGGCGGGAAATCTCGAGATCACCACCAGCCCGGGGGACATGTGGAGACATCGTGCTGACTTTGAAAACCTGTTCTTGCAGTATCTGCCCGGGGATCAAGCGGCCGTCTCGACGCGCATAACCTTCGAGCCGCAGGCTGACTATGAGCAGGCCTTCCTCTGCATCTGGCAAGACCATGACAACTACATCCGGTTGTCTCATGCATGGGCGGACGGCCCGAAGTTCCTGGTTGGCTATGAGGAAAACGGCCAATATAAGGAGGACGTAGCGCCCAACACGCTCGGCTTTGATGTGCATCTGCGAATCGTTTGCGAAGGCGGCGGGTATGTGTGTCAGGTGAGCGGCGATGGTGAAGTGTGGGAAACGGTTGGCGACCTGGTCAAGCCGCACTTTTCTTTGGCCCAGGCCGGGATCGGCGCCATCGCCCCCGGGAGCGGCCGCGAAACGGTCGCGGCGTTTCATTTCATGCACATCGAGCGGTAAGGCGGCCTGCGGAGGGAATTGGCGAGCCCCGGGAAATGCAGGACGGGCTATTCCATGGGCTCGGACTCGAGCGCCTTCAGCTGGTTGAGGCGGCGTTCGAAGGCCTCAAATGCGCCCGGCTGCTCGATCTTCTCCCGGATATTCTGGGGAAGATAGCGCAAGTCTGAGCATTCGAGAGTGGCCGCGAGGATCTGCACTTCATGGGAAAGGCCGCGCGCGCTCCGGAAGTTCTTGAGCACGTCCATGATGAGCGCCGCATCTACGCCTTGATTCCGCAGCAATGACTCGCGTCGCGCTCGCATCAAGATGCTCTCGATGTCCGCGCCGCTTAAGGGAGGCAGACCCTCGAGGCCGGGCAGCGCATCGGCGGGAAGGTCAATCTGGGCTTTGCGGGCCATGGCAGCAAACATGTCCCGCAGTTCGTCTGGAGTCTGGGGATAGAACAAGGGGATATGCTCTTCACAGCGGCCTTGGCGTTTGAGGTCGATGGGGAGCAGATCCGGCCGGCACGTTAATAGGAACCAGATGATCTTGCCGCGATATGCGGTGTTGCCCATCTGGCTGGCGAGTTGCGCGAAGACGCGGGCGCTTGTGCCGGAGTCGCCTGACGCGCCGCGGTTTCCCAGGGCTGCGTCGGCCTCGTCGACGATGACGGCTACAGGGCCCAAGGCCCTCACGACGGTCAGGATGCGCTCGAGGTTGGCCTCGGTCTCGCCTACGTACTTGCTGCGGAAATTGCGGATGGTGATGCAAGGGATGCCTACGGCGCCGGCGTAGCACTGGGCCAGGAAGGTCTTGCCCACGCCGACGGGTCCGCATAGCAGGTAGCCCATGGGGACGGCGCCGAGTCGGCCCTCGCGGATCAGGCGTGCGTCGCTTTGCAGCCGATCCTTGGCGGCGGTGTGGCCTGCCACCATGGTCAGGTCGAAAGAAGGCGCGACAAACTCGATAAGTCCCGGGCATTGCGCCTCCATAAGGTCCTTCTTGATGGCCGTCAGCCGGACATCGCTCGCCAGTACGGCAGGCGCGGCTTGCTCGACAGTCGGGACGGTCGGCTGGGAGGCGTGCCCGGAGTCGGCGACGGCCTTCTCGACGACCTCGGATTCCCGGGCCGGGGCCGACGCCGGGGCCGTGTCCGGCTCGATGAGGCGCATAAAGTGATCGATGTTGGCGAGCGTGAGACCCGCGGTCATAACGGCGAGTCGGTCTGCGTCCCACGTGTAACGAGGAAAAACGTTCCGGATGAACGTCTTACGTTCATCCTCGTCAGGCAGAGGCAGCAGAATCTCCTGTGTGTAGCCGCTCTGAACCAGCGTGGGATGCATTCGCGCCAGGCTCTCTGTCATGAGGACAAAGATGATGTTAACCCGCCGGATCACGGGGCTCCTGGCCCAGTTCAGCAGCGTCGCCAGCACTTCCCCGCCCCGGTCCTCCGCGGAACAGATCATGTCCGCATAGTCGAACAACACCGCTGCCTTCCGGGACCGGTTTTCCTGACCGACAAGAATCATCGAGATGAGTCGATCAATAAGCCGCAGGCATTGCATCGGGTCGCGCGGCATGGCCGATAGGTCCCCCAAAAGCCGTCCCGCGAGGGCGTTCATCTTTGTGAATCGTTGGGGGTCATTGCCCGCGTAGACGCGGAGCCCCCGGCCCATGTCGTAGTGGAGAACCAGGTCGTAGCTTCCAAACAGGCGCCGGGCGAGGAAGTCGGCCAAGGGTTCGACTGTATAGCGGCCGTTGTCCGGCTGGCCCACGATATCGGCGACATTGCCGTGAAGAATGAAGACGCTCGCACCGCCTGATAGATAGGACTGGCGGATTTTCCCGGACCATGGGGGAAAAGATGTTTGACTCAACGTGCCCGTCTCCCTGTGCTCAGAGTTCAAAACCCATTTCCGGAAAAGCCGGCCCTTTGCGCCGCGATCGCTCTCCGATCCGAATCCACCGAGCTTCTCGGGCGCCGGCGAGGGAACAGCCCCGCGAATTCCTGGCCCGTCCCTACCGCATGTCGAGCAAGCGGGGGACTTCTTCCCGTTGGAGGACAGGGGCCACATCTAGCGAACGCATGGCCTCTTCTGTGGCCGAGACGCCCTCTGCGATGCCGTTGACCTGGGCGGAGATGTCGGCGGCGTCGCGCGAATTCAGGGCCATTTCGCCTATTGCGTTTACTTTCTGTTCGATCCGGTCGATTTCGATGGCGAGGAACTCGCGATTCTCGTCGGCTCGGTCGTAATTGGCGAGTCTCTGGCGCAACGTCTCGAGCTTGTCCTCCAGCGACGAGATCAACTTGTCGCCGCGCGCTTTCTCGTTGGCGGATTGCAGCGCCTTCTCTGTCGCCTCGATTTCCTGGACCAGTCCGTCACGGTCCGTTGCGTTAAGGAAGCGGCGGAGGGCGTCCTGGCTGTACAGAAGTTTGAGAAAGATCCACAGAAGCCGTTCAAGCGAACTCGTCTGCAAATCGGTCACTACCGGGCTGCCGGCGGCCTGAGGACCGCGGAACTGCTCGCTGATTTTGCTCAGAGTGACGCAGCGTTCCCGCAAGCGGTCAAAACGCGCCCACGCTTCGGGCTTGACGACGGATTGAATATGCGTGAGGAGTTCTTTCTGATCAGGCTGAGGCATGCTCATGAAAGCGCGCGCGTCGATGGCCTTCCGAAAGCGTTCGTTCGTGGTGAGCAGGCCCAGATAGACAATCTCGCCTGCAGCAATTAACGGCAGCGCTATGTCCGGGCGCCCGGAAAGCAGGGCGAAGATAGCCCCGGCCCCGGCAGCGAGAAGGTTCCAGCGCCATAGAAAGGCTGCTTTCAGATACTCGAAAAAAGCGCCCCGGCGAGCCATGTCAGTCTTTGCCTTCTTCCAGCGCATCAAGGATGTCGCGTATATGGAACACGGTGTCCTGAAACGTTTTTTCACGCATCATCAGGCGTGCGGGCCGGTCCGGAGGCATCACCCGGAACTGATGAAGTATCGTTCCAGGGGAATTGCTGAGGATGTAGACGCGGTCGCCCAAGTAGACGGCTTCCGTGATCTCGTGGGTTACGAAAAAGACCGTCGCCTCGACCTCGCGCCACAGGGCAACAAGGAGGTCCTGCATATTGTGGCGGGTGACGGGGTCAAGGGCGCCGAAGGGCTCGTCCATAAGGATGACGCGCGGCTTGAGAATAAGCGTGCGGGCGATGGCGACGCGTTGGCGCATGCCCCCCGAGAGCTGGTGGGGATACTTATGCGCGTCCTTCGCGGGATCGAGTCCAACACGCGCGATCCACTCCTGGGCCATCTCGTGGCGCTCCGTCTTGGGTACGCCCCGGCATTCCAGCCCAAAGGATACGTTGTCGAGTACGGTGCGATTGTCAAAAGAGGCGTAATCCTGGAACACCATGCCCCGGTCAGGGCCCGGGCCGGCCACGGGCGCGCCGTTGAGCAGCACCTCGCCGCTTGTGGCCGGGAACTGAGGAGCCAGCCCCGCGATCAGCCGCAAGATCGTGCTCTTGCCGCAGCCGCTTGGGCCGAGGACGCAGATGAACTCGCCGAATCCCTCGAGATCTTCCACTTGGAACGTGACGTCGCGCACAGCGGTAAACTCGCGTTTCGTACCCGGCGCGTAGGTCTTGGTGACGCCTTTGAATGCGACGATGAGCGGGACGCCCGGCTTGGCGCGCGGTTGCGGCAGATCGGCGATGGCGCAGGGCGGGGCGGCGACCATCTCCTGTGGCAGCATCAGCGGCCCTCCGTATAGCGGTGGGGGAAGAGCCGTCGTTGCCCGAACAGGATGCCTCGGTCGATGACAAAGGCCAGGAGGGCGATAAAGATCAGCGCTAGATAGATGTGTTCACGGGGGCCCTGGCGCTGGCTCATGTTGATGATGGCGCCTAGCCCGAACTCGGCATTGATCACTTCGGCCAGCATGATGTAGCCAAAAGCAAGACCAAACAATAGACGCAAGCTGTTGACGATGTCGGGTAAAGCAAGAGGGAACAAGACCTTGCCTACCGGTTGGAAAGCGAGAATGGGGAACCAGAGCCCGAAGCCCAGGCCCAGCCCTGCAATGCCCATCACGGCGAGCTTGACGCGCCACGCAGCCTGCAAATCGACGTCGCTGGGACCGGGGCGTGCCGCGAGCAGGATGTAAGCCAGGCTGAAAACCACCGCATAGCTCAGGCCGATCATGAGGCCCTTGATTGCAGCTTTTCGCGGTGCGAAGTGCGCCCCGAGCGTATAGGCGGCGTCGAGATAGCTGTCGGAGACGCTTTGGACCGCGCTCGTGCTGTCGAAGAATACGAATGCAACCGACGCGAAGAAGATGAACATCACCTTCTGCGTTTCGCCCAGGCCGAACCACATCAGTGTGAGCGGTATGAGCGCTGCAATGGGCACATTGCGGCCGAAGATCGATATGGGCCTCAGGAACGCGTTCAGCCGCAGAAACGCTCCAGCAAGCACCCCTAGCGGGATGGACACCGCCGCCGCCAGGGTGAATCCGCCCAGAACGCGGCCCAAACTCCACAGAGCGCTGCGCGCCAAGGCGCGGCCAAACCACAGGCTGGGAAAGGACCTTAAGGTTTCGCTGACGCTGGGCAACGTAATGGGGTTAACAATGCGGTCCTCGGCCGGTCCCGAGGTCAGGGCGTGCCACGTCGCAAAGGCGACAAGAATGCAGAGAATGGACGCTCCCGCACTCTCGAGCACGCCTGGGCGCTCTCGTATCGTGATCCACCTCTTGAGAAAGGCGGTGCATTTCCCCTTGATCATCAGACGCTGCGGCGTCCTCCCATGCCTATTGCGCCGGGCGACATCATCACACGGCCTCCAACGGATAGACTTTCACCTCGACGCGCCGGTTTTTGGCGTGGTTCATAGGCTCGTCCGGATCGGCCGGCACATCCCAGCCCATGCCTGCCGTGCTGAACTGCTGCGGATCGAGAGAAGGGAAACTCTTGACCAGTTCTTGTTTGACGGCGTTGGCGCGCAGATCCGACAGTTCCTTGACCATCGATGCGGGCACCTGGCCCTTCATGCTGCTGTCCGTGTGCCCTTCGATGACGATGCGCGCTGCGCCGTACTGCCCGGCCAGCTTGCCGATCTCCTCGATGACAAGGTCCACGTTCGGGTCATATAACCGCTCGACGTCTTTGCCGTTCTCACGCACAACGGTTGTCTTGTGCAGGTCGTAGCTGTTCGGGAAAAAGTGGATGGTGACGACTTTGGTAAGGATCTCGCCGCTTTCCGCCTTGATGCTCTGGACTGTCTTGGGGGTGAATTGCACCGTGTACTCGTTCTTGCTGTTGGCGTATTGGGGCTCGCTCGCGAGCTTTTGTAGGATTGAGAAGTCCATCACCGTGCTGAAATCCACTGGCGTGGCGATCTTGCCGATACGGCGGTAAAGATAAGTTGCTGTGCCCCATGTGCGCTCGAAATTGGCCGGGTTGTTCTGGTTCATGAAGAAGTCGCGGTTTTCGGCATAGTTCGTCGAATGCGCGTCGCCCAGCATGCCCATGCACTCGTCCGCAGGAATGTTGTATAAAGCGGCCATTGACGAGGCGGCCCTCTGGCGGCCCTCGTCGGTCTTCATCATCTGCATGCCGTCGAAAATGCCGCGCACCAATCCCTCGCATATCTCAGGGTGGTCCTTGGCAAAGTCGGCGCGGGCAAACCAGACGTCGGCGATCAACTTGTTGGCTGTCGCCGTCGTGACGAGCAGGTGGTTGTCTTTCACTTTGGTGAGGTTGTAGATGTCCGGCGCCCAGCTTACGCAGGCCGCAATGTCCTTGTTGTTGTTGAAAGCCGCCGCAGCCTGGAAGGCGTCCTGCGTATAGACAAAGTCCACTTCGGACGGTTGGACGCCGCCGCTGATCAGCGCGTTAAGCACAAAAAACTGGCTCGGCGAGTTCTGCGCCAGGACAACCTTTCTGCCGCGTAGATCGGCAATGGTCGGCCGTTGCGGATCCTTCGCGGCGCTGCGCCGCACGACGATGCCGTCGCCGCCGTTGGACCAGTCGACTTGCTGGAAAATGCGGGGCCGGACCCGGCTGTCTTTCTGGAGGTCTTCCATGAACAGCGGCACCATATCGAGAGTCGCCCAGCCGATGTGAACCTTGCCGGCGGCGTAGGCGTCCCGCATAGCTACGGGATCGTCAATAAGGATCAGCTCGACCTTAAAGTCCTCGCCGCTGGGCGTAGTCCACACCTTGCCGGGACCTTTGCCCTCGTTGAAGAAGATGATGGGCGCCCAGCCTGCCCATACGTTGAGCGCGAATTTGACCGTGCGATCGGCGAGCGCGTCGTAGCTGCTGACGCCCTGAACGGGCGGGAGCTTCTCGGACGGGACGAAGGTGTATTCCTTGACTGTAGTCAATACGTTTGCATCGGGCGCTTCGGCGCCTTCGCCCGTACTGCCTGCACTCTGCAAGTCGGCAAGCGATATGTCGCCCGTCTGTCCCTCGTCCTCCCCGCCCTTTGGGAAGAGATACCCGCGGAAGGCGTACGCAATCAGCCCAGCCGCTACGAGAAACAGCACGACGTAAAAGGCCGCTTTGGGGCGGCCACTTGATCCTTGAGCCATTGTAGTGTTCCTCCTGTCAAGTCGCGCATACAGGCAGCGCCGCACTACAGCGCGGTGCATGCCCGCGTCCGCAGCTTATGTCCCGATTTCTTTCTCGAAGTCTTTAAGCGCGTCTTCTTTCTGGGTCTCAGTCGGTTCGGCTTCGCCTAGCGTCTTTTCCTGGGGCTCGACGCCGGCGGTTTCGGGCGTTTTAATGCCCATTTCGACCTCGAACTGCTGGAGCAGATTCTCGGCCTGCGCCTCTTCCATGCGATTCTCCGCCTCAATCTCGGCAATGCCCTGACTCGAAAGATCGCTGGCGACGCGGACCTTGGCCCGGTTCACATCGATCTTGTTCTGAATGATGTCTTCGAGCTGTCCAAAGTCGGTGGTTACGTCAAAGTCGAAACTCTGGGCCAAGCGCGTCATCTCCGCCTCAGCAGCACTCATTTTGAGTTCCGCGTCGTATTTGCGGATCTTTGTCTGCACCTCGTTCAGCTTCCTTGTTGCGCGCTGAATCTTCGTGAGATAGTTCTCGTAGCTCTTCTCGTGGAGACTCAGTTGCCCCTGATTCTCTGTGAGATCGTCTTTGGCCCGCTTCAACTCGACGGCGAACTTGCCTGCTGTGGCACGGTCACTAACCTGAAGGTAAGACTTGACTTTGGCCGCGAGGCCTTCGATGCGCCGTTCGTCGTTCTTTACCTGGCGATTGACTCGCTCGACAAGCGCGCGGTACTGCTCGAGACCTTCCCGGCCCTCTTTCAGCTCCTCGACGGCATTGTCGTATTCGAGTTGCATCTGGGCGATGGGGTCGGCCTGCCAGAAGACATTGGCAAGCTTGTTGACTTGGGCCATCAAGGCCCTCCAGAATTTGCGGAACATGCTGCCCTCCAATCCGGAAACACTGTTTGTTCCGTTCGCGGTTACTGCAAAGCTCCCACGCCCCTCTGGAAAAGAGGAGATACCCACAGCTCTCGAAAGACATGCTACCCCACAGCGCGCGCGGGGTCAACAGACCGCGTTGCTCCGATACGCCAATATGTGCCGCAGGGTGCGCTTCTTTTGGTTTGACCCCTGTTCCGCAGGATGGGTTTCCGTACACCCGCCCCTGTGCGGGGGCTCTATACGTGTCGGATTGCAGGAGGTTGGGGCCGAAACGTCAGAAACAGCGCCTGGGACCGGATGCAAGGCACAGGCGGCGTACGAGTATTCGGGCCTATGCTGGAAAGATCATTCCCCAGGGCCGACTGGTGCAGCAAGCTCGCCCGAGACCCCTACTTGAGCCGCCAGTTCCTCGGGCAACCAACTCGAGAAAGAAATGTAGAGCATCTCCTCAAGCCACGTCGTCGTTTGTATGGGCAAGCCCAACGCGGCATTGACCGCGAGCTGCACATCGAGCGCGTTCACAGTGCGGTCGAAGTTTGCGTCGCTCTTTGTGTTTTCGGAAAGACCTAGAACGCTGGCTATGACCATTTGAACGTCGGCGGCGTCGCACCGGCCATCCCAGTTCACGTCGCCGGGGACCGTAGCGGCGCATTCCGCCTCGAGACGGACCAGGCGGCCGACGCCGATGATGCGGACAAGAAGGTGCGGGTAGCCCAGCGCTTCCTCAGGTACTGGAAAGGTCGTCGCCCCTTCTATTTCGCCTGCGACGGCCCACTCCTTGCCGTCGCGGGAGAACGCCATCTCGAGTCCTTGACCGTCTGCTTCAATGACGCCGCTGACAAGGGGATTTGCGCTCTCCGCCAAAGGGAGTCTGAAGACAATGAACGGAACTAAAAAGGGGAACGGCTTTTGAGAAGCAGTTTTAGGAAAGAACAGAACGCCTTGGTTGGTATCGAGGAGGAGCTGCCCGCCCCAAAGGACGTAGGGCAAACGCCGTCGCGCTAAGTCAATGATGCGGGATGAGCACCAGCGGTCATAACAGACTTGCCTGTCGGCGAATGTCAGTTCATATTGGAACCCATCGGCCTGGGCAGGAAGGGAACTTGCAGGAAGAAGAACCATGCACAGCAAGGCGAAGATAAAAATGCAGCACGCCAAGCGCTTGCGCAACCAGTCCCTAAACGGACGCCCCCTCTTTCTTAACTCGTCGTTTTCGGTGTGCAAGACAGCTCCCTGCAATGCGTTATGCTGCCCGCAGGTCTGCGGCACGTTGCTTGGCGCAGCGGCCTGCTTCTCGGCTTGCTGCGCCTCGAACCCCTTAAGGAATTCCTTTAAGCATATTGTAGCGCAGAAGTCAGGGAATCGGCAAGCAGAGCAGTACGGTCCCGAATGCGCAGCTAGGTGATGCCCAGCAAATGGGGGCAATCCCTTCTCAATCCCCATCAGTCTATTGGCCAACTAAGGCCGGGCGGTGTCAATAGCTTGTGCTGAGAAGTCGGCTGGTCCACTCATGGTTGGCGGCCCAGCCGGTTTGGGTGCATTCCCATGCGGAATAGAAGGAAACGCCGATCATCAGGGAGATGAAGACCCATTTCCACCGCCTTTGGACCGTGTTGATCAGCGGACTGCCCATAAGGAGCAGGATGGGCATGGCGGCAATAAACCATCGGAAACCATAAGATTCTCCCCCGTAATTGTTGGTTTTCAGCACATAGTACGCCACGAGAATCAGGATGCCGGCTGCGCCTGTAAGAATAGCTCGACGCCAAGGGGTTTCCCGGTAAACCAGCGCAGTCAGTGTACTTGCCACACCGGCTAGAAGGATAGGGTAAAGCGAAAAAACGCCGCAACGCCCCAGCAGCATGTGGAACAGATAGGTGCCCTTGGGTTCATTGAGGGCGTCGATGCATCTTGGATGACGCCAGTAGGCGCCCTCGAAACGGTACAGGTCTCTGCTCATTTGGACGGGCAGGGGGCTGCCCGTAACGGCTATCATGACGGCTACATGGACCCCGACGGGGATCGCCGCACCCAGAAGACCCCACGTAAGGGTCTCCCGCGGGAACCGGTACAATAGGTATAAGCCTGCCAGCACCACGAATAGGGCGGCGGGCATGTCAAAAGTAAAAACCAAACCCCCGGCAAGGCCGAAGCAGAAGAAGCGCCACGGTTTCGGTTTGGCATGTCCTGAACTAAGCACCATGGCGACATAAACAGCAATGACGAGCATGCCTGCTGCGGGGACGTGGTTGTTGATCATCGTGCTGAATCCCCAAAGCTGCGTGCAGAAGGCCCCGGAGAAGACGAGGACAAAGCGATTCAGGGGATCCACCTCGATCAGGACGAGGGCCTTGTCAAGAAACACGAGCGTCAAGAGATAGGGCGCGCCCACAAGCGTCCAGGACATGACGAGGAGCAGTCGAGGAAGGTCGGCCTCGTTATCCAGATCCCAACCGGCTAAGGCGTTAAGGGCTAAGTACTCGGCCGTCATGAGAAGGGTCAGTACGGGCGGTTTACTCGAGATGAGCCGCCCGTTCTTAACGCCGCCGTCAACGGATTCGCCCTTGACCATGACCTTGTCGATAGTACGTTGCTCGAAGGGGTTGGGTGTTTCCGCAGCCGGGCGATCGATATAGAAAGTGCCCCATTTCGCGAGACTGTAGACAGTGGCGAGGCGACTGAAGGCGGGGTCGGCGCCCGAGCGGCCGTATGTTCCGAGGAGCACGAACATCCCCGCCGCGGAGAAGACGACATAAGCCAGAAGCCGGAAGTTCTTGTTGTTCTGCAAGGGCGCCTCGCTCGATCTAAGGGAGTCGCTAAGCTTCCTCGCCCTCGAGTGAACCAATCTCGATAGCAAGCTCCTCGCGTTTCTCGATCTTCTCGACCTTCCCATCGCGGATCCAGAAGATGCGGTCCGAGACATTCAGCATTTTCAGGTCATGAGTAGCGCTGATGACGGTGACCCCTTTTTCCTGATTGAGCCGCCGCAGGAGCTGGATGATTTCCTTACCGGTCTTGAGATCGAGGTTGCCGGTTGGTTCGTCCGCCAGGATGATGGCGGGGTCGTTTGCAAGGGCCCGAGCGCACGCGACGCGCTGTTGTTGGCCTCCGGACAGCTCGAAAGGTTTGTGGCGGAGCCTGTCGCCAAGACCCACAAGCGTCAGCAGGTCGGCGGCCTTCTCCATCGCATCTTGTGTAGTCATGCCGGCGAAGATCATGGGGAGGGTGACGTTTTCGAGGGCGGTCATGACGGGGATGAGGTTAAAGGTCTGGAAGATGTATCCGATTTTCCGGCATCGCAGCCAAGCCAGTTCATAGGCGTCGAGGCCCGAGATATCCACCTCGTCGATATAGACTTTGCCTTCAGAGGGTTTGTCAAGACCGCCGATCATGTTGAACAGGGTCGATTTGCCGGAACCGGACGGTCCCATGATGGAGATGTACTCGCCAATGCGTATTTGGATGTCGATGCCTTTCAGAGCGCGCAAGGTCTGTTTGCCCATGATATATTCCTTGACGACCTTGAGCGTTTTTACGGCGTACTCATGCCGCAATTGAAGAGATTCTGCAACGGCCATAAATCGGTTCTCCCAGGTTAAATCTCTGTCCGCATGGCGTCGGCGGGAGGCATGCGGCCCGCCCGGCGCGCCGGGTAAACGGTTCCAACAACAGACAGCGCCCCGCCCACAAGGATGGCCAGAAGCACGCGAAGCATAGCCGCGCCCCACGGGGATTCGGTAAGGACGCTCTCGTACGCGGTCATCGAGGTCAAAACGGCCGCCATGAAGCCGATTGCCGCACCGATCGTACTGCCTACGATGCCTTGAAAGCCCGCCTCGATGAGAAAGAGCTTGACGACAAACCAATCGAGCGCTCCCAGGCATTTCATTGTGCCTATCTCCCGGTAGCGTTCGGTCACGCTCATCAACATGGCGTTCGTGATGCCTACCGCGCATACGAGCAGCGAGATGATGATCAACCAGACCTGAGTGGCACTTGCTTGGGCCGCAGCGGCCTGTGCTTGGGGATCGGTCTCGAGAGCCAGGCGAATGACGCCCGACACCAGAACGTAGGTAAGAAACGCAATGGCGAGCACGATGCCCGCCATGGTGATTATGGAACGCCAGAACCGGATCTTAATGCTCCGCATTGCGATCTTAACGGCTTCCCTGTTGGGAAGCTTGATCTGCCGTTTGATCCCTGCCCGTGATTTCACATCCTCGGCCATCCAGTCACTCCTCTTTCTCGGCTGGTCGAATCTCAAATCCGACAAGGCCACGCCGGCCCAGCGCCTCCATGTACTTCAGCGTGGACACCTCGGCTTCTTTCCGGCTGAGTTTGAACCGGTCGCTTACCAATGCTATCAGGTCGCGGATGGTCCGCTGGCCGTCTATGGCGCGCACCACCTGACTGCCTGTTTTGTCCAGGGCGATGTGCCCGACTTCGGGCGCGACGGCGATTCTCGCAAACACCTTGCGCCATCCGGGCATATCCTTGCGATAGGCTGCCGAAAGCACGCCTGAATCGAGCTCCTCCCAGCGTACGGCAGGATTGAGCCGCGGCACAGAATCCATCATCTCGCGCCGGGGAAGCTTTTGCTGTTGTTTGGAACGCAAGCTCATATCGAATCCACAGAAGCGACAACACGATCAAGCACTTCGTCTGAACCGCCCGCCTGGATGACCGCCACTATCTTGTCGTTCTCGCGATCATGCCAGATCCGGCCGCGCAGCTGCGACGGGCGTTTCAACAGCTTCCCGATCAACCTGGTTCTCAAGTCCCCCGAAAAACGACAGCCTTCATCGGGCCCGACCGGGTCCCGCTCCTGCTGGAAACCGGATACCGATCCAACCTTAAGCACTTTCAACAACTCGAGCGGCCACCGTTCAAAGGCAAGCCGGGCCAGCATCTGGGAGGCCATACCCCAGCGCTCTATTATCAGCCAGGAGCTTTTTGCCTGCTCGAACGTAAAATGTAAGCGGCCCGACTGAAGCTTCGGGCTGATAAGATTATAGGATTGCGGCACGCGAAAGGCAAAGCCGTAGACAGACCAGAGGCGCTGGCCGTCGCTGCGATGGTCCGTGATGGTGTTCAGGACGGCCTTCGCGGTCTTTCTGCTGTCTTGTCCGGCTGGGAAGAGGATTTCAGCGATGACGAAACGGCCACACTCGCGGCACCGCCATGCGGCCCCGTACGCAGTCTGCCCGAGCACCCAATGGAAAGCCGCGACATCCCTGTTCTCGCGAAAGGGCTTCGGGAAAAACGAAAGATCGAGCATCTCGAACTGTGCGCCGCTGGGACGTCCTTTAAGCATTCGGCGTTGGTACTTGCGCAGGGTTTTTTCGAGGCGGATGCTCCGTGTTCTGCGGCTGCTCCATCGGAGTCGCATCCGCGTGTCGGTCCCGTCGTCTAGATAGGCTTGTCCTTCGCTGAAATCCCCCCGGAACGCGCCAAGTTCCCAATCCGACGGGACTCGGGCTTCCATGCCCTGCCACGCAAACAGGCGAGTCTCCCTTTCTGGTCTCGTTGGCACCTTAAGGGGCCGGCTGTCGTAGACTGCAACCGTCACCGCCCCGTGATAACCTTCCATGCACGCGCAAACCAGTTGCCTTCTTCGGGTTCTTCGGATTGAGCAGTCCGTTGGATCTCCGCTTCGACGGCGACCCAGTGGCCGTCGACTTGCTTCTCGGTTTTCTCTGCTACGAACAGGCTGCCGACCTTGTGCCATTCATTATTGCGCAACTCATAGGTCAGGGTTTCTGTCCCGGTGTCTCGGATGAAATCGCCATCCTCGAGAGCCGCTTCTCGCTTGCGGTGAAACTGCGTGGCGTAACGGATTTTCGGGAGTTGCACGTCGGCGAGGGCTGGGGCTGTCTGTGATTCCGTTTCTTGTACAACCAGTCGTAGAATTGCTGCGCCCTCGGGATATACGTCGAACTGCCTGTAGAAATAGGGCGGACGCCGGATTAACGGTTTCTGGTCTTGTTGCGCCTGGGCATTGGCCGCTTCGACATGACGGGAAACTGCGGCCCGAAGCGTTTCTTCAGGCGACTGCGGGTCGTCAACCTGGACGGAAGCCGTTGTGGTCTGTTCCGTCGCAGCAGCTTTATCCTCTTCCCCTTCTCCGCGGTTCCACGGCAGGTGATTGCACGATGCGGCGAAGACGGCGATTAGCGCTGCCGAAGAAAGCGTCAAACGGCGGTTCAACGATTGCATGATCCTAACTTCCTTCTTCCCAATGGACGGTGTAATCGCCCTATGCAGATGGATTCTAGCATAGGATAGAAGGGAAGCTCACCTTCGGGGATCCAGTCTGCAGGCCTGGTTCTGCGCTATTTGACTTCCGGTGCGCCGTTGCCGGTTCCGGACGTCGCGATATCCGGTTCCTCAGATTGGTCGCGTCCCGTTAGGGCGATGGTGGTATCGGGGGGGAAAATCCCGCTGAAGCTGTAAAGCATGCGGCGGTCGTTTCGGGCTGTGTCGCGGACACGAACGTGCGTGCGCGTGATGTTTAAAACACGAAATCGGCCGTTGATGACGTCGCCTATCTTGTACGTTTCCTTGTAACTAGGCTCATCCGGAGCGTAACAGGGATTCGAAGGCCCGTTCACCTGGAATGTGGCCGTCTTTTTGCCTGCGTCAAGGTCGACGAGACGCATCCAGCAGCTCCGCCCTTCCGCCTCAGCCATTTCCCTGAGGGAACGTATCTCGCTCGACGGGTCGATGGTCTCCGCGCGACGTGCAAGATTGACGGCGTCGAGAAGTCTCCGATCGCTAAAGGGTTCGGAGTTCAGAAGGTTTTCGACATGCTGGCGCACATTCGCTCGGGCCTTGGCGAGCATCTCGCGCGTTTCACGGGTGTTGGCCTTCTGCACAGCGTCCAGGCACGCATCCAGAGCAACCAGCAGTTCCCCTTGGTCAAGGGCCGCCCTTGCTCTCCTGGCTGCCAGTTCTGCGGCAGTCTGCACTGGCGCGTCTTCCTTGCGGATCATGGCTATGACCTGGGTCGCGCCGATGATGAGAAGAAGCACTGTGGCCACGAATGAAGCGAAGACGATGACTTTCTTCATCCAAGAGGGTTCAGCGGGCCGTTGCAAGGAAGCAACCGGTCTCACGGGCATGGCGAGCGAGGCGAGGGCTTTGCCGCGCTCGTCAAGCGCCGGCATTCCACCGTCCCGCGGTGTCTGAGCGAGGCTTCTGGCCTTTCTGTTTCGACGGAACGGCGACCACGATCTGGAGGGGGCCGGCGTCTCGACGTTGCTCGTTTCTTCAACGCGAAAAGACTCGAGGGCTTCCATCACGCTGCTCGACGGGGCGTACCGGGAGCCCCGCTCGCCCCCGAGGTCGTCAACCGTGAGGCTGCGGGATTGATCCTTTGGGCGGCCTACCTCCTCGCCGCAAAAGCGGCACTTGGTGGCAAGCACACTGATGGGCATGCGGCAATGAGGGCATAACCTGGTTTTGTCGGCTCTATCGTCGCTGCGTTCTCCGAGCACGGGACATCCTTACTGTCGTGGCTGTGATTTGGACACCCCACGGCTGCCGCTTCAGCGCCTGTCAAGGCCCACCCTGTCGAGGATTGCGGACTGATTGGACTTGTCTGGCCTTGGCCGTCGCTCATGGGTTGCTGCTTGCAATCCGACGGGCCTAATTCATCCCATCCTCCGCACCCAATCCATACCGATAGGACCCTCCTTTTTAAGCTGCGCTTACCTTACTGGGCATTCTATAAAACAACTCGAATTATTGCAAGGCGGTCCCGGAGAAAAACCACCCAGATTAAATTATACCGTACAGACCTGAAAAAGTTGCGATCGGCCACTTTGTCCACAATCCCATGGAGCTTCTGCTTGGTGCCCTTTCTGACGTCTATACACTTTCTTCAAAGGCATCGAAGTCCCAAACGCGCGCTAGTTCGCCGCTCTTGCCGTAGATGCGGATCCAGTCGATCTGCACACTTCCCGAGGCGGCCGCCGGGTCAATACGGAGCGAGCGCAGCATTCCTGCAGGTGAAAAGCTTACTTCGTACTCATGCCACTGGCCGTCGTGGACCGGCGTGAAAGGCATCCGCTGATTCGGTCCAAAGCTGGGACCTTGATCGGTGGTCCAGAAAACGAATCCTTCGCCTGAGGCATTGGACTGCATCCGCAGCCCGACCCGAACGGGTCCTTCGATGTTGGGCACGGCATCGTTCACCACGAAGGGATCGTTGCCGGTGCTCTTCACGTAAAGCGCCCCGTCTTTGCGGTAGAGCGCGCAATGGTGCGACGGACGCCACCCGTCGACCGCGGCCATCGCAGCCGGGTCGTAAGCGGGATTGGGCTTAGGAACCGCTGCGCCGGTCCGTTCGAGGAATTCATCAATGAGGGCGTCAAGCTCACGGACTTTCCTCGGACGCCGTTCCGCGAGGTTGCGCGTCTCACCGATGTCTTTGTCAAGGTTGTACAGTTCGTAGCGGTTCGGAAACTCCTCGGTGGTTGTATAGAAGCGGATGAGTTTCCATGGGCCTTTGCGCACCCAGGTGCTCGGCTCATTCAGCACGCCTGTCACCGACGGGACAAGGTGAGGCATGTGGCAAAAGATTGCTTCCCGGTCGAGTTTCTTCCCGGATTTGAGCAGAGGCGCGAGGCTGAGGCCGTCCAGGATCTGGCCTTGGTGCGGGCTGGCGCCGGTCATGTCCAGAATAGTGGGAAAGAAGTCAATGCTGCTGACGATTGCAGAAGTACGCGTCCCTGAGTCCCCGACGCCGGGCCACTTGACAATCATCGGTACCCGGACGCCGCCTTCATATACGGAGCCCTTTCCGGAGCGCAAGGGATCGTTGTTGGTGGGCAGCCACTGCTCCGGCCCCACGCGGTCATACTCGTTGCCTCCGTTGTCGGAGAAGAAGATTATGATGGTGTTGTCGGCGAGGCCAAGTTCGTCGAGTTTGTCCAGAAGACTGCCCAGGCTCTCGTCCATGCTTTTGATCATGGCTGCCATGATCGGGTCGTTCTGCTTGTTTCGCGGGTCCTTTTTGTCCAGAAAGACTTTGCGCAGTTCTTCCTTGTCTTGGAACGGCGCATGAACCGCATAGTGCCAGAAGCAAAGGAAGAAGGGATCGTGTTGATTATGCTCGAGGTAGTCCAGCGCCTCATCGGTTAGACGATCCGTGATGTACTCTCCTTCTGGGCCGTCCGGCAGCGTGCTTATGCGGTAGGGCGAGTGATAGCTGGGAGGACCCGGCCACATGCCTCCGCCCACGTTCACATCGAAGCCTTGGGTCTGCGGCCAGTACTTCTCAGGCCGGCCCAGATGCCACTTGCCGAAAAAGCCGGTCTTGTAGCCCGCATCGCGCAGCGCTTCCGCGAGGGTGTATTCCTCGAGGGGAAGGAACCTTCTTGAGTGCGGCTCGAGAACCTCTCTGTGCGGGGCCGCCCGCTCGGGATAGAGCGGTGCATCCGGTAAAGGCGGAAGATGGCAAGAGGGTGTCGTGATTCCCAAACGGGCAGGGTATTTGCCAGTCAGGATGCTTGCACGCGTGGGCGAGCACAGGGGATTCGCGGCATAGGCATCCGTGAAAACGATGCCGCGGGCCGCTAGACGCTCCATGTTGGGCGTTTCGTAATACTGACTGCCGTAGACGGTGCTGTCCATGTAGCCCAAATCGTCTACGAGGTACAGTACAACGTTGGGAGGGCGTCTCGCAGCGTGCGCTGCGAAGGCGGGGCTGCAGAAACTTGCTGTAACGGCGGCGCCCGCTGCGGTGGCGGTTGTTTTCAGGAATGCCCGCCGGTTTATCATCTTGGGTGCATTATCTTCCGGTTTCGCATGGTTCATGGCCGGTCCTCCCGAAGGTTTCGGCATCTGCGGTGTTAGTAGTATAGCTCGATGCCGCTGGCGCGTCTACTGCGCCGTACGAGCACGGAGGATAATTTCCTTGGCGCCGAGCGTGTTCATGTGCATTCTTGTTGGACAGTTGTGCAGATTGGGCCGGACCCGTTTGAGGGCGGTCATGCGGATAGGCGGATGCGCTGTGTCCGCAGCCGGGCATAAGTTGGCCAACTTTGAACAACAGATGGCCAAAGTCAAGCACTTATGTGACAGCTCTGAAATGGATCTAGACATAAAATGGGGTCGTCTACACAGAAACCACTATATATGGTGTACAAACGGCTTTTTACTTTATGCAACCGTGCTGCGACCGGATGGCATATAACTTGCTTCCCTGGAGGTGTCCACTCGTCCTTCGTCTTCAGAAAGGCAGGCCTGAAGCCGCCTCGGGGCGTGGAGTTTTTGAATGGGCGTAGCCCAAGCAAATAGAATTAGCACTTTAGAGTCGAGTCTATGGCCTCCCATACTGGGGCCATTCGTACAAAGTGGGACGTCCGGAGACTATATGGTGCGAGCGATACAGGTTGCTGTTGCGACGTCATGCTGCTGTGGCATGACGTGGCGAGAGGGGGTCCTGCATGACTTCTGAGTTTTCTTCCGGGATTTACGAGGGTGCGGGCGAGTCAGGGGGTGGCGGCGTAAGCCGTCCGCTGAACATTAAACGCATCTTGGTCTTGCGGACGCCTCTGGCGATTGCCGTGACCTTGCTAATGGCAATTCCGGCTTCGATAGCCGTCTGGTTCCTGACGCCGGTCCGTTACACGGCGGATGCGGAGATTCACTTTCTGTCGCGGGCGCCTTACGTGATTTACAGAGACGGCAAGGCGGACATGTCCGCGTCGTACACGACGTTTGTAAACACGCAGATCGCGTTAATGACCGGCAACGCGATTCTCTCGCGGGTGCTTGATGATCCAACGATTCGCGAACTGCCTGAGATTTTGCAGGCGCCTGACCCGCTCGAGTTGCTGAAGAGCCGTGTGGAGGCGCGAAACAAGGGGGGGAGCGAATTGGTCGTGGTATCGTGCACTATGGCCGACAAAGAGGCTGCGGAGCAGATCCTCGACCGCATCATCAGCTTGTACCTCGAGTATGCGTTGGGCCAGGAATCGACGGAAGGGGAAGAGCGGCTGCAGCTTTTGGCGAAGGAGCGGGACACGCGCCAGATGGAACTGGATTTGCAGACGACGCAGATCACCAGCATGGAAAGCGAGCTCGGAGTAGCTCCGGATTCCACGGCCCTTCCCGAGAGCAGCGAGATCGATCTATACCGGGAGGGTCTGCTTCGCGCTCAGGAGGCGAAATCGCTTTCTGACAGTAAGATAGCCGAGTTCGAGGAGCAAGTGGTGCAGTTGGAGGCGCTCCAGGCGCAGTATGCGGCTGCGCCGGCCGAGCCTGTCTTTGCCTTCCGTGTCGAAGAACGGGTAGGCGCCGACCCGCGCGTTGTTACGCTTCAGCGCGATGTCGTGTTGGCTGAAGCGGCCTTGGCGGACCTTCGGGAACGCGTCATGGAAGGCAGCTATCAGTTGAAAGCAGCCCAAAGGAAGCTGGACCTGCTCAAGCTCTCGTTCTCCGAAATGGAGAAGTCCGTCCGGGGCGAGGTGCTGCGTTCGGTCAGGGCCCAGCTCATGGCGGATATTGACAGCGCAAAGCAGATGGCTGCCGAAGCAGAGCAGCGGACAGCCAAGTTTCAGCAGCTCATCAGCGATTATGACAGCCGGGTGCAGCAGTTGACGGGCCGGCTCGCCGAGCTGCAACAGCTGCGTGTGAAGGCAACTGAGACGCGGCGCTTGCTTCAAGAAGTCCGCACGGAAATGACGCAGATTACTGTGGAAAGCAAAGCGCCCGCCCGGGTCCGGCTGGCGTCGGCCCCGCATGTCCCGGCGATCTCGGGATACCGGCGGCAGCTCATGGGCATTGCGTTGGTGATTCTTGCATCGATGGGCTTCGGTGTCGGCGCCGGGCTGCTGCGGGAGCTTACCGATCAGCAGGTGCGCGGTCCTCAGGATGTTGCGCGGGCAACACGCTATCCCATCATTGCGGCTATTCCACATGCAGCAGAGGACAAACTGCCCAAGGACATCGATTTCCATCTGTTGACGGCCCAGTATCCCGACTCGACTTGTGCCGACGCCTACCGCCGCATCCTCTCGCGGTTCCTCTACCCTGAGGACCGCACCGCCGAGGTTTGCTCTCTGTTGGTAACGAGCCCGACGCGGGGCGACGGCAAGACCTCGCTGGCGTGCAACCTGGCGATATCCTTGGCTCAGGCAAATCGTCCCGTCTTATTGATCGACCTGTGCAACCGGCATCCCGAGGTCGAGAGGGCGTTTGGTCTCGAGGAGGAGGCGGGCCTCGCCGAGATCTTGCTCGGCGCGCGCGACCCTGACCAGGTGATTCGGGCAACACACGTCGACAATCTTGCTGTTTTGGGTCCGGGTCTTGACTACGAGAGGGTGGCGGGCCGGCTCGCATCGCCCGAGATGACAACGTTCCTGGAGGCCGCCGAGAAGCAGTTTTTCCACGTCATACTCGATGCGCCCCCCGCCCTGCTTATGGCCGACGCAAAACTTCTGGCGCCTGTGGTCGACGGTGTCGTGATCGTGCTTGGGGCGGGCGTATCGACGGTGGGAATGGTGCGCCGCTGCGTGCAAGACCTGGATCAGGTCGGGGCGAACGTACTGGGCGTGGCGCTCAACCGGCTCCGGCGCATGCGGGGGGGCTATATGCGCCACAACCTCCGGCTCTACTACGCCTATGGTCAGGGACACCGCGGGAACGGCCGTTACGAGCCGGGGAAAGAGGGCGGGGCGGCTGACCATGAGGAGATGGTAATCCTTCTTCCATCGCAACCCGATGATGATGAGAAAGAGGGCTGATTCCGCGATGCGGGCAAGAGTTCAGAGAGGGCGCAACGCCGCAGTGCTGTTTCTTCGCTCAGGGCGGCGGTTTGCCATGTCCAGGCAATACCCTGTTTCGGCCGCGCCTGGAATGCAAAGGGGAGATTCTGTAGATGAGGCGTAGAGTCTGGATCACGGCCGGAGTGATTGCAGTTCTCCTTCTATTCTTAGCAGCGGGACTTGTCGGCGGGGCCTATTTCTACATTACGAAGAAGCGTATGCAGCTTCTAACTGAAGGGAACGCTGCTTTCTCCGAGGGACGCTGGCGCGACGCGAAGAACTATTACTCCTGGTATCTTGTCAATTACCCGGACGATATGGACACGTTGTCAAAATTCGCCGAGGCGAACGCGCATATGCTCGCCGACCGGCGAGCGGCGCTGCGGGCTGCCGGCAACGCATTCTTTCAGATCGCCATGCGCAACCCCGAGGACGCCGAGCGCCAACAGCAGGTGCTTGAGTTCCACAAGAGGTACGGCTTATGGGGCGAACTCGAATACACGGCCGGCTATTTTCTTAAGAAGAAACCGAACGATCCTGAGCTAATCTATTACCGGGCCCTTGGTCTGGATAGGCAGGGCCGTGCGAAGGATGCCATCCCGCTTTACCGTAGTCTGACGGATGCGGGAACGGACCGCCTCGACGTATACGGGAATCTCGCGCGGCTCTTGCGCGATCAGGATCTTACGGCGCAAGCGGAGGCCGTCCTTGACGCCATGACCGAGAAGCATGGGGACAACGGCAAGGCCCATCTCGAGCGTGCGAAGTACTACCTTGGTGCAAACGCATTGGAGGATAGCGAAACCGAAATCGCGGCGGCTCTCGAGATGAGTCCCGGCGATCCCGAAGTATTGGCAACGGCCGCGCAGCTTGCCGTAATCCAACGCGATTGGGAGAAGGCCGAGTCTTACGCGAGCAAGGCCCTCGCAGCCGATCGGGGCAACGCGAACGCGCGTCTCATTGCTGTCTATGCAAAGGAGCGCGCGGGCCGCCGGGAGGAGGCCATTACGCTAGTCAAAGAGCTTAGCCACGTGGAGCTTACTGACAACATCGACCTGCTTATGACGCTGGCTGAGCTGGAGATCAGCGATGGCCAGTTGGATGAAGCACGTAAAACCGTCGAGCACGTCAGGACGGCATACCCTGGCGATTATGTGCTTACGGAATATCTGAACGCGCGAATACTGCTTGCCGAAGGAAAAGCCGCTGAGGCAGCGGACAAGTTGACGGCTGTCTACGAGAGCAACCCCGCTTTCTCCCGAGCCCAGTTGTATCGGGGTCTGGCCTATCTCGAGGCCGGGGACGCCGCCAAGGCCCACACGGTCTTTGCAGCGTATATTGCGGACAACCCGGGCGATGACCAGGCGCGCGCTCTCATGCGGGCAGCATCGGGCCTGCCAGGGGATATCAACGAGATCGAGGCGGAGGCCCGAGCGCTGCTTAGCGATCCGAATGCAAGCGCCGCCGCCTTGCGCAATATGGCCCGCTCTGTACTTCAGGCCGACCGCCGACCCATCGGCCAACTGGCCGGGGACAGTGTCGCCGTAACGCTTCTCGAGCGCGCGATCGAGCGCGAGCCCGGAAACGCAGGGCCTTATCAGGACTTGGCGGCGCTGATGATCGCCGCAGGTAAACTGGAGGACGCCGCATCCTTGGTCGAAAAGGCGGCGGCAGCCGGCGTACCTCGCGCCGAGCTGGCGATCTATGAGGCCGAAGGGGCGCTGGCCGCCGGCGATCCGGACAAGGCCTATACGCTGTACAATACAACCATTGAAGGGGGGCCGCTCAAATCGGAGGACGCCTATGCCTGGGCAAGTCTCTTCGCCCGGAGGGGCTTTCTTGCCCAAGGCCTTCAGGCGCTCGTACTTGCAGAAGAGAAGGCCGCGGACGAAGCGGTTAAGTCCGACCTGAAGGTGGTGCAGGCGGAACTTGTTACGCGCTACGGCGACCTGTCTCGGGCGTTCGATATGCTGGCCGAATTGACCCAAGAGATACCATCTGGCACACCTTCATGGCGCCGTCTGCAGGAGGAGAAGCTGATGCTGGCTGAGACCTTGCTGCGGCAGCAGAAGCCCGAAGACCGTGCCCGTGTCGAGACGCTCCTGGGCGAGGTCGAGCAGGCCGAGCCGGACAACGATACAGCCAGACTTCTGCGGGCGGACCTGTGCCTGACGGAGCAGCCGCCGGATGTGGAAAAGGCGGAGCAATTGGCCGCGGCGGTTCTTGAATCCTCTCCCAGCGATCTCCATGCCTTGCACGTGCTTACGCGCGTCTCCTTGGCGCGAGGCGATGGCCTCGGTGCTTTGACAGACCTCCAGATGGCCGCCTTGAATACTTCCGGGGAATTGTCCTCGCAGATGTTGGTAGCCGAAGGCCTTCTCCAGGATCGGCGGTACCGGGAAGCGCGCGACACGTTGACGGCCGTACTCTCGCAGCAGCCGGAACAGCCCCGGGCGCTCGAGTTGCTCGTTCGCACCTATGCTGCGTTGGGCCAGCCGGATCAAGCAGAAGCGGCGCTGGCACAACTCGAGCCGTTGCTTGCGGACAATGCAGAAGGGTCCAAGTTGCGGACCTCGTTACGTGCGCTCATCGCGATTAACCGGCAGCAATGGAGCACGGCGGAAGAGATGCTGCGCGGGCAGATTAGCGAGCACGGGGAGGACTTCAAAGCTGTTCAGACCCTGGCTCATGCAGTTCTCCGGCAAGGACGCTTTACAGAGGCCGAGAAGCTCCTCGAGGACTTTTGCGAGCGGATCGCAGACGACGCGGAGGCATGGACGACGCTTGGCGAGTTCTACCTCGAGGAGGGAGGGGAGGATCACTTGGCGGATGCGATGTCCGCTTTCCGTCAGGCTGAGCTTGTGAAGGAAGGTTTTTCACCAGCCTTACGCGGCATGGTGTCCGTGCAGTTGCGCTCGGGCAACCCAGGCGCGGCGTTGCGCCTGTGCGATCGGTACCTCGAGCGGCAACCTGGCGACGCCGACATGCTTTATAGGAAAGCAACGCTCCTCGCGCGGGACGCCAACCGGCCTGAGGAGGCGCTCGACGTGATCGAGCAGGCGATGAACATAAGCGCGCGGCCCGAGTTCGTATTGGTTCGGGGGCAGTTGCGCCTCGCGCTGGGGAAGTATCAGGATGCTTTGCTTGATTTCCAGCGTTTCGCGGACACCCAGGGCGGGTCTACGGCTGACCTCGATTTGTCGATGGCCGAGGCGTATGCCGGGCTTGGGGAATATGCTTTGGCGCAACAGTATTGCGAGTCGGCGCAACGCAAAGCGTCCGGCGGGCAAGAGATGGACAGCGCGCGGCTGAAGAGAGTGAGGACGCAGATCGAAGAGGGCGCCGGTAATGACTGAACCGAGCGGTCATGCTGTCCAACCGCCGGAACGGCCGGTATCCGGGGCGAGGGCCGCCTTTTCCTGGTTCGGGCTTGCCGTTGTCTTGGCCTTGGCAGTCGCCATTTCCTGGGAGCCGGCTCGGGGCATGTACCACAATTGGCGATTCAGGGATTCCTATTATTCCCATGGATTTCTGGTGCCGCTTATCAGCGTGGCGTTGGCTTGGCGCAAGCGTGATGCACTTAAGGCGGCGCCCCTGGAACCCAGCCGCTGGGGCTACGTCTTTTTATTGGCCGCATGTGGCATTTTGCTTGTTGGCGATTTCCTCGGTTTCAGGGTGTTTGGCCAGTTTGCCATCATCCCCATGGTGATTGGCCTGGTCTTGCTTTTTGCAGGCAAGCAGCACGCCCTTATCCTGTGGTTCCCCCTCGTCTTTCTCTTGTTTATGGTCCCCTTGCCGCCATCGATGGTCCAGAGCCTCGTGTTCCAGACAAAACTCTTTGCAACGGAGGCGGCCGTCCGGACGGCCTTTGCTTTCCATTACCCGATGATTTCTGACGGATCCTTTGTCCATTTCGGCAACGACAAGCTGCTTATTGGCGAGGTCTGCGGAGGACTGAGGTCTTTGATAGCCTTGCTCGCTTTTGGCGCCTTGATGAGCTATTTGAGCAAGACGCGTCTTTGGGCGAAACTGCTTTTGTTCGCCGTGTCGGGACCTATCGCTCTGGCGGCGAATACGCTTCGCATTCTGTTCTTATGCATTGTGGCCTATCACTGGGGAAGCGAATCGGCGACAGGTCTGGTCCATGACATATCGGGCATTATGATATTCGCGGTGGCTTTTGTGTTTCTGTTCGCAATCGAGGGTTTTCTACGGCGCATTGCCCCAGCGCGTGATAGAGCAAAGGCGGAGGCATGACAAGGCATCTCCTGACGATTCTTGTGCTCGCCGCGACGGCTGCGGGCCATTTCACGATTCTTCAGGCTCAAGATGAGGCGGGCAAAGCGGCGCCGGCGGCTGTCTCCCTCGACATTCCAGCCGTCATTGGTCCCTACGTGCAGATGGGGACAGACGAGGATCCGGGCGACAACGTGCGCGAGATCCTCCAAACGAGCACCATTCTGATGCGCAAGTACACGTCCTCGGAGGGGCGGCCTATCAGCGTTTCCATCGTGCATGCCGCGGCGACGCGCAGGAGCCTGCACTTTCCTGAGGTGTGTCTCGTCGGACAAGGATGGGAAGTCCGGGAACAGTCCACTGCTCCCGTCGGCGCCTCGCACACAGCCAAACGACTGGTCATTGTGAGGGGCGACCAGAGCGACGCCGTGCTGTACTGGTTCAAGGCCGGCAAGAAACTCACGGGAAACTACTATGTCAATGCCTGGTATTGGGCAAAGGACACGTTGTTGCTGCGATCGCCGACTTCCACCATGATACGGTTGAGCACGCCCGTCGGTAGAAGCGGCGGGGAGAGGGCTTTTAAGGCCCTCGAGGATTTTGCGGTTCTGCTCGATCCCATTGTTCTTGACAACATAAGGTGAGAAGATGCGGATGATTCCGATGAGACATGCACCGATTCGTTTCTTGGCTGGGGCGGCGCTGCTCATTGCGGCGGCAGGCTGGATAGTGTGCGGCTGCGGGGGCGGGCGGAGCGAGCAGTATCGGCTTGCGGGAGACTCCTATTTCCGCTTAGGAAAGTACAGCGAGGCCTTAAGCTCGTATCAGGCGTCTGAGAAAGCCGACCCATCGAACGCCCGTGCAAAACTTGGAATCGGCCGCTGCTACCGGATGCAGGGCAAGGACGACGAGGCCTTGGCCAAGTTCAGAGAAGCCATCGATGTCGATCCGGGCAATGAAGACAGTTACATGGAAGCAGGGAACATCCTCCTGTCACGCGGAGCTGCGCAGGAGGCGCTTGCCCTCATTGATCATTACCGGAAAGCCGACCCGGTGCGGGCCGGCATTCTCGAGGCCTCGATTCTGTGGCGCTCGAGTGAAAAGGACAAGGCGCTCGACACCCTCGTAGCGCTCGAGGGCCAATATGCCGGCAGGGCGGATGTGTTGAACGCTTTGGGTTTTGTCCACCTCGCAATGGATGCAGACGCAGAAGCGGAAAGGGCTTTCAGGTCCGTCCTGGATGAGATCGACGCGAACTCAGTAGACGCACGCATCGGATTGATTGATCTGCACCGCAAAAAAGGTGATATCGCACTGCTTGTTACGGAGTACGAGGCGCTGAGCAAGGGCCGCCCCGAGGATACGGGCCTCCGCCTGTGCTACGCCCAAGTCCTCAATGGAACAGGCCAGGCCCAAGAGGCCGAGCGCATCGTGCGCGAGGTGATGGACGGAGGCGCCGAGGCACCGTGGGCGCCGTACGTGCTTGCCCGTTCGCTTGAGGAACAGGGCACGGCGCAGGACGCCGAGGCCCATTTGCGGGAGCTCAAAGGCGTCTTGCCCTATTGCGCCGTGACCGGCGAATTCGAGGGAGGCGTCCAGGAGACCAAGGCGGGCGCGCCTCGAGCGCCGGCCGCAGCGGCGCCGGCTAAGCGAGCGGCCCCGACGGACTGGCAGACCCTCTGGAAACAGGCCAACCTCGGGCAGCTTCTGGCGGAGCGCGAGAGGTTTCTCGCGGAAGACGCCGACGTGGAAGTAGGCGAGACGCTCGTGCTGGCGGCGTTGTTTGTGGGAAACGCGCCTCTGGGCGAGCAGTTGGCGGCGCGACTGCCCGAGACGTCGCCTGTGAGCCGGTTGGTCCAGGCGTTACGTAACAAAGACATCGAAACAATCATGGCTTTGCCGAAAGAGTGGCAGGAGGAGAGCGCCGAGCGCAGGATTCTCCGGCAGAACGCTTTGGGTTACGCCTTGGCGCAAGGCGGCGCCAATGCCCAGGCGCTCGAGGCCTTTGCTATGTGTACGCGGACGTGGCCGGACAATGCCGTCGGTCTTTACAACATGGCGCAAGTCTATCGCGTCAACGGCATGCCGGAATTCGCGGCAGCGGCGCTCAAGCGCATCCTTGCCCAATACGCCGACAATCTCGACATCCATATGCTTCTGTTTCGGGTGTACCGAGAGAGCGGAAAGGCTGAGGAAGCCCGTATGGTGGCGGAGACGGCAGACCTGCTCTTTCCGGAGTCAAGCGAGGCGGCTGTTGCCGTGGCCTCGGCCTACGTCGACGCCAAGGAACTGAGACTTGCAAAACAAGCCATCCAACGGCGGCTCGACGAGAGTCCTGGCGATGCGCAGCTGCAATCGGCCATGGCCGACGTCCTATTGGCAGCGGGGGAAGCGCAAGCGGCGCTCAGCGTGCTAAGTCAAATACCGGTGACGGAAGAAACACGCCCAGCTTTGCAGACCCGGAAAGCCATGGTAGCCGCTTTACTCGGGGATTGGGAATCCGTTACGTCCCATTGCGAACCGTTGTGGCCGGAATCGCTTCCCATTGCTGGGCGATGGTTGCTGTTTTCGGCGTACGTCCGGCAAGGTCAAAGCGAAAAAGCCGTCGCGACGCTCGCCAATCCCGAGGGTGAGGCCCCCTATGGAGGGCGCGCCGGTGCAGTGGCGCTCGAGGCCTTGGGCCGGACTGCCATCGAGCTGAGCCCAACCGAGGCCGAAATGGCTGCCGCGTTGAAAGACCGGACAGATGCCTTGGCGGACCTGGCTTTCGCGGTTGCGGCGCAATCGGCCAATCTCCACGACGCAGCCTTTGCAGCGCTTGACAGGGTCCGTGGTGCGACGGGGCCAAAGCTTTGGCTGGTTCAGGCCACGCTGATCAGTTTGCCGCGGACGATTCGGGTCGAAGAGCCGGCCGAGAAGGCATGGGCATTGGCGGAGACCCATGTGGACAGCCCTGCGGCGTGGTTGAGCCTGGCTGCCGCTCTTGATGCGCTCAACGACGAGGACGGTATGGGGAAGGCGATCGATCGGGCGGCGCAGGCCACCCCGGACGAGGCGCTTGTGTGGTTCCGGAAAGGCGTCCTGCTCGAACGGCAGGAGAGAATCCCTGAGGCGCTCGAAGCGTACAGGCGGTGCGTCGAGCTCCATCCCGAGGACCCCGCCGGCAACAACAACCTGGCTTACTGCATTCTGGTGACCGGTGGCGATGCCCGCGAGGCCCTGGAGAGGGCGCAGACGGCAGTGAAGGCCTTCCCGAACAGCCCGCATTTCCTGCACACGCTCGGGCTTGCCCAACTCCGGGCCGGCGAACTCGACGAGAGCAGGAGAAACCTTGGGCGGGCGCTGCAGATGCGGCCCGGCGACCCGACGATGATGTTTGACTACGGCCGCCTGCTTGTCATGCAAGACAACAAGGACGAGGGCATGAAACACATCCAGCAGTCCATCGCGTATGCCGATCAACTCGGGATTGATTTCCCCCGGCGCGCGGAGGCCGCCCAGACCCTTGAGGAACTCGCCGCAGAGCGCACCGGGCAGGGAACGTGAGAGAGGGAAAAGGAGGGCCGTGGATACCATATGGGTGGTAATACGTTGCAAGAATAATGCCGGCGTTATTGCCGACACTTTGCAAAGCGT